>NZ_JANKBY010000419.1:0-2599 GCF_024621905.1 Terrisporobacter muris | reverse complement strand
AATATAAAAACTCTCATGGGAAAATATAATTATATAATTTGTATAGTTAGGAGAGTAATATGAGAGGACAGATAAAAATTTTAAATAAATTTATATATGTAGTAATGATAGTAGTTGTAGGATTTACATCCCTTGGATTAACATCAAATGAAAATGAGAAAAAAATTCATAGTAATATTACAATTGAAAATATTGATGTGGGAAAATTAACTAAAAAACAAGCAATTAAAAAGCTAGAAGCAAAGTATCCTTTAAAGGATTTTTATATTACTTGGGGAAATGAAAAATGGGCAATAGAAGCAAAAAGTATAGACCTTGATTATCATATCGAAGAAAGAGTAAATGAAGCTTTTAATTATACGAGAGATACTTCAATGTTGGAAAATATAAAAAGAAAAGGAAAGCTTAAATTAAAAAAATCACATAATATTAGATTAAAAGCCACATATGATGAAATAAAGTTAAGTAAAGAACTAAAAGTAATTTGTAGAGCTATAAATGTGGATGCAGTTGATGCCAGTTTTCATGTTGAGCTTAGTGGAGAAATAAAAAGAACCAAATCAAAAGAAGGTAAAAAAGTTGACTTATCACGATTAAAAGAAAATATTTATGATATGATAAACAAAAAGAAAATTGAAAATATAAATTTACCAGTACTTACATCATATCCAAAAGTTTCTACTGAGCAGGTGAAAAGTATAAATTCCATACTAGGACAATTTAGCACAAGTTTTAATGACTCAACCTCTAGAGGAAGCAATATTCATGTGGCAGGGGAAAGTACCAGTGATATTTTATTAATGCCTGGAGAAACTTTTTCTTATAATAAACGTACAGGAGCTAGAAACTGGGTTAATGGATATAAAAGTGCTCCAATTATAGTTGGAGGTAAAGTTACAAATGGAGAAGGTGGAGGTGTATGCCAAGTTTCCACCACAATTTATAATGCAGCTTTACTCTCAGGACTTACAATAGACGAGGTACATAATCATTCTCTTCCCTCAAAATACGCTCCAAAGGGACGAGATGCTACTGTATCTTATGGATATACTGACTTGAAATTTACAAATCCCTACACCCACCCAGTTTATATAAAAAATATAGTGGGAAATGGAGCAATTACTTCAAAAATTTATGGATGTAATCTAGATAGAGAAAGAATAAGTATAAGAATGATAGAGGAATATACAAAAAATAAAATTACTGTGCAAACATATAGATTATACTTAGACGAAGAAAATAATATTGTAAGAAAAGAATTAGTTAATACTAGTGTTTATAAGCCTTACTAAAAATAAGATAATTTCAATATTTGAAAATTTAAAAAAATTTGTTTTTTCTGTTTAAACTAAAAATGTTAAGGTATATATATAGTATAAATTGATAATTGCTTAAACATTTAAAATAAATTATAAAATTTGGGAGGATATTAAAATGAAAAAATTTGTATGTACAGTATGTGGATATATATATGAGGGAGAAAAAGCACCAGAGGTATGTCCAGTTTGTAAAGTAAGTTCTGAAAAGTTTGAAGAAATGCAAGGTGAATTACATTGGGCTGATGAGCACAGAATAGGTGTGGCACAAGGTGTTGATGAAGTAATAATAGAAGATTTAAGAGCTAACTTTGTTGGGGAATGTACAGAAGTTGGAATGTACTTAGCTATGAGCCGTCAAGCTGATAGAGAAGGTTACCCAGAAGTTGCAGAAGCTTACAAAAGAATAGCTTTAGAAGAAGCAGAACATGCAGCTAAATTTGCAGAACTTCTTGGAGAAGTAGTTGTTGCAGATACTAAGAAAAACTTAGAAGCTAGAGTTGAAGCTGAATATGGTGCTACTGAAGGGAAATTAAAAATAGCTAAGAGAGCTAAAGAACTAGGACTTGATGCAATACATGACACTGTTCATGAAATGTGTAAAGACGAGGCTAGACATGGTAAAGCATTCTTAGGATTACTAAATAGATATTTTGGATAAGAATTAAATAGATTATGTAAAAACTCCTCATACTAGAAATAGTATGGGGAATTTTTACATACAAAAATATATAGTGATAATTAATACAACTTCACCAATATACTATAATATAGAATTAAAAAGGGGGGAATATATATTGTTACAAACGCCTTTGGGATTTTTATATGTATATATTAATAATGATCAAGTTACATATGATTTAAAAGAACTACCATTAAAGCCTATAAAAATTTGCAACTATGAAGTTGACGCTAGATATATGATAGAAATTGATAAATCAAAAATAAAAATTGGAGATGTACTTACATTTTTTATTGATACAGATATGGTAGCAGAAATAGATGGAGGAGATTGTTTAGTAGAAGCTATGTTTGAAAGTGATGATTTATATCTGGCTTTAGGAGGATACGATATTAACAACCATAGTGTTAGCAATTGTGCTTATTCATTTTCTGTCATAAAAAATGGACTAAAAGCAGAAATTATTGATTTACAATACATAGAAGATTTTGGAGTTGCCATTGCATGGAGTGGCACAAATAAGGATGACTATTACACAGCTGTATGGTTTGCAGCGGATCCTTGCATATAAAATATAACCATAAATATATGTTATAAAGTA
>NZ_JANKBY010000418.1:0-2630 GCF_024621905.1 Terrisporobacter muris | reverse complement strand
ATAGAAGTTGATTATCAATTATAACTTATTTACAAATGAGAATAACTATCATATTTATATTAAATAAAAATAATAAATTTGTCAATGGAAATAGAAGATAAAATCCAATACACCTAAATAGAGCAATAGATACCCACTTTTCTACATGAAGTGGAGAGTGGCCTAAAATGTTTCGTAAACATGTAGCTCAAGCAAATTTTGGTGTGTAATCCATTTTACTAATACTTATGTAATGTGATAAGATAAGTTTATATATTATGACTAAATGAGGTGTAAGATGAATAAAATAATCGGTATTTTAGCTCACGTGGATAGTGGAAAAACTACTCTATGTGAACAAATACTTTATCATACAAATTCCATAAGAAAAAGAGGAAGGGTGGATCATAAAGATTCATACTTTGATAATAATCAAATAGAAAGACAAAGAGGCATTACTATATTTTCCAAGGAAGGGTATTTTAACTATAAAGATTCAAATTACTATTTAATAGATACACCAGGACATGTGGATTTTAGCCCAGAGATGGAAAGAAGTTTGAAGATGTTAGATTATGCTATTTTAATTATAAGTGGTGTGGAGAAAGTCCAGTCCCATAGTGAAACTATTTTTAATTATTTAAAAGAACATAATATACCAACCATTATTTTTGTAAATAAGATGGATAGAGATATATCAAATAGAGAAGAAATAAATATAAGTTTAAAAGAAAATTTATCTAAAGATATATTTGATTTCACAAAAGAATTAAACAAGAATATGAGTGATGAACTAATAGAATTTATTGCAGAAAAAGATGAAGAATTATTAGAAAGATTTTTAGATGATAATTTTGATTATGAGCTATGGTTTAAAAAGATTAAATCATTATTCAATAGTTGTAACATATATCCTTGTGTATTTGGCTCAGCTCTTTATGATGAAAATATAGGTGTACTTTTAGAAGTATTAGAGAGTTTGAGTGAAGCAAATTATGATGAAAACAAAAGCTTTAGTGGAAAGGTATATAAAATAAAAAGTGAAGAGAATAAACAAAAGCTAACTTTTATAAAAGTTTTGGAAGGTAAATTAAAAATTAAAGATGAACTTTCTTATATGGTCCAAAATGATATATTAAGAGAAAAAGTCAATGAAATAAGAATTTATAAAGGTGATAAATTTATAAAAAGAGATGAAGCTTTTGCTGGTGAAATAGTAGCTATAAAAGGTTTAAGTGAAGCTTATCCATCTAGACTTGTAATTTCTAGCAAAGAAGAAAATAGGCTTTATAATCTAGATAGTGAAGATGATAACTTTATTGTACCTACTTTAAGCACAAAAGTATTATTTGATGAAAGTGTAAATATTAAAGATGTTTACTCTTATTTTAAAATTTTAGGAGAAGAAGAAATATCATTAAATCCTACATATAGTGAAGAGCTTAAGGAAATTAAAATTAATATAATGGGCAAAATTCAGTTGGAAGTTTTAAAAGAAATAGTTTTAGAAAGGTTTAATCTGGAAGTTGACTTTGGTCCTTGTGAAATTTTATATAAAGAAACTATAAAAGATCAAACCATAGGTGTGGGTCATTTTGAACCATTAAGACATTACGCTGAAGTTGTACTAAAAATTGAACCAGCTAAAAGAAATAGTGGGATAAGCTTTGAAAGTTTAGCTCATGTGGATGATATTACTGTTGGTCATCAAAACTTAGTAAAGACTCATATATTTGAAAGAAGTCATAGGGGAATACTTGGTGGATATGAGCTTACGGATGTGAAAATAACTCTTTTGACAGGTAAAGAACATAATAAGCATACAGAAGGTGGCGACTTTAGACAAGCAACATTTAGAGCCTTAAGACAAGGTTTGGAACAAGTGGAAAATATACTACTGGAACCTTACTATAAATTTAAAATAGAAATAGATAATGATCATATGGGAAGAGTAATTTCAGATATACAAAAAATGAATGGAAGCTTTAATATAAAGGGCTCTAGTAATAATAAGTCAATTATAAGTGGTAGAGGGCCTGTTAGTGAATTTATGGATTATCCGCTTGAATTAATATCCTTCACTAAAGGAAGAGGAAGAATTAGCTTTAACTATGATGGATATGATGAATGTCATAATAGTGATAAAGTGTTAGAAATTAGAAATTACGATAAAAATAGTGATAAGCTTTATACTTCCAATTCAATATTTTGTTCAAAGGGACAAGGCTATACTGTAAAAGGTGAAGATGTAAAAAATCATATGCACTGTGAGATAAATATATAGCTTGGGAGAAGAAAATGAAAGAAAAATACAAAGTAATTTTAGATAATAAAAATAACTCAATTAACTTTTTATATAAGGAAGAAGTCATAGATGTTAATGTAGTTTATAGAAAAAGAAAAAATATATCCATTAGAATAATTCCAAAAAACACCATAGAAATAATTAGTCCAAGATCTGTATCTATTTCATTTTTAAAAAAAGTACTTGAGGAAAAGTCATCTTGGATAATGAAGACCTTAGATAAATTTGAACATGTTGATGAGAGTTTTAAGGATAGAAAATATGTTGATGGAGAAATATTTTACTATCTAGGAAAAGAATATGAACTAAAAATAATAGAAGATAAAAATATTCAAAATAATAAAAA
>NZ_JANKBY010000417.1:0-2632 GCF_024621905.1 Terrisporobacter muris | reverse complement strand
ACAAAGGATAAGAGGTGATTAAATGACGAGGAAGAAAAAAAATACATCAAATAAATTAATAAAAAGAAGAATAAAATTTTTTTTTATTGTTTTTTTATTATTGTGTACTTATCTAACATACGAAATAGTAAATTTAACAATATTTAAAAATGAAGAATATGAAAGTAAAATAGATAGTCAAAGTTTGGAAACAATAAATCTAAATAGTGGAAGAGGAATTATCTATGATAAAAATAATTTACCTCTTACAGATCAGAAAAAGAGTAAGGTATTGCTTGTACCAAAAGATATAGTAAGTGGCAATTTTAAAAATGTTGCGCTTATAAAAAAAGCAACAAAATTAACTGAAGAAGATATATATAAATCTGTACAAGAACAGTTATCAAATGAAATTATTGAAATAGATATTGACTATATTGATAAAAGTAAAATAGAAGAACTAAAAGAAAAAAATATTTTAGTGAAAGAAAAGACAGTTAGATACTCAAATAGTAATTTACTAACTCATTTAATAGGATATATAAAAAAATCAGAAAATAATGGAGTTAGTGGAATAGAAAAATATATGAATGAAGAATTGAAAGATAGCAATAAAAACTATGTGTCAGTATTTAAAGCAGGTGTAAATAGTAAAGGTCTTAAATACTTAAAGGGTAGTATTGAAGAAAATTCAAATAGCGAAAATTCTTCCCATCTAAAATTAAGTATAGATTCTAAAATACAACAAAAAGTAGAAAAACTTATGGATAAAGAAGAAAATCCAAGTGCAGTTATAATTTCTGATATTAAATCAGGAGCAATTTTAGCAATGTGCTCAAGGCCAAACTTTAATCAAAATAAAATTTCAGATTATAAAGATAGTACTAAAGGAGAGTTACAAAATAGAGCATTGGCTGTTACATATCCCCCAGGATCTGTATTTAAATTAGTAGTATTATATGCAGCATTAGAAAATAATGTAATAGATGAAAATTACAGATATAATTGCAATGGAAGTATAAAAATAGGGTCTTCTAGTGAAGTTTTAAATTGTAATAATAATGTTGCTCATGGTGCAGAAGATATAAGTGATGCATTTGCTAACTCTTGTAATTGTGCATTTTATGATATAGCAAAAAGAGTAGGTAGTGAAAAAATATATGAAGCTATAAAAACACTATATTTAGATGAAAAAGTGGATATAGGAATAGATGAAGAAAAAGATTCTAAGTTACCAGAGAATATAGCTCTAAGTAACTTAGCTATTGGTCAGGCTGATATAGAATTTACTCCACTTCAAATTAATCAGCTGACTCAAATTATAGCTAATAATGGAACATATATGCCACTATACATATATGATAGTATTATAGATAATAATGAAAATACTATAAAAGCATATAAACCTAATAAAAAATCAGACATAATATCTCCTTATACTATGACTAAAATCAAAAATATGATGATGAAAGTATCAAAGGAAGGTACAGCTAAAGCATTAGTAAATCTGCAAGGTGGATGTGGAGTAAAAACAGGAACTGCTCAAAGTAGTTTGAATGGTAAGGCCATATCTCACGGATGGATTACAGGCTTTTATCCAGAGATAAATCCTAAATATGCAATAACTGTTATAGTTGAGGGAACAGAAAAAGAAAGCAAATCAGCAACTCCAATTTTTAAAGAAATCTGTGAAAATTTAAAATAAATTTAACAAAGAATAGTCAACTTTAGAAGGCCACTTTCATATAATTTAGAGTGACACCTAAAAAAGGGGGTGGCCTGTTGACTATTCTAAAATCATTTGAAAAACCATTAACCCCTGAAGAAGAGATACATTATTTATCTTTATTAAAAAATGAAAATAATCAAGAAGCTAAAGAAATACTAATAGAGAGGAACATGAGATTAGTTGCTCATATAGCAAAAAAATATAATAATTCTAATGAGGACCAAGACGATCTTATATCAATAGGTACCATTGGTTTAATTAAGGCCATTGAGACATTTAAAGTGGATAAGGGAACTAGATTAGCAACTTATGCATCAAAATGTATAGAAAATGAAATTCTAATGAATATCAGAACTAATAAAAAAAATAAGGTGCAAGTTTCTCTTCAAGACCCTATTGGTGTAGATAAGGAAGGGAATTCCATTAGCTTAATAGATATATTAGGTACAGAGCCAGATTATGTGATAGATCAGGTTGAACTAAAAGTACAAATAAGTAAGCTTTATGAAAAACTGGATAAAATTCTAACAGAACGAGAAAAAGAAATTATCCAATTAAGGTATGGACTTACACCTTTGGGATATAAAACTCAAAGAGAAATATCTCAAAAGCTAGACATATCACGCTCGTATGTATCAAGAATTGAAAAAAAAGCTCTTAAAAAGTTGAGAAAAGAATTAAAATCAGAAAAAAGCCTTGAATAAGGCTTTTTTTGTCGTGTATAACTTTTTTATTTCTATCCAGAAAGTGACAAAATATTTAATATAATTATGATAATATAACTTATATGATAAAAAAAGAGAAGAAAATATGAAATTTATACTCAAGAATAGTATTTTTTGGTAACAGACAAAAACTATGTAATTTTGTAAATAGAAAAGATATTATTATCAGTTATAAAGGGGGAAACTTGATGCCTTTAAA
>NZ_JANKBY010000416.1:0-2637 GCF_024621905.1 Terrisporobacter muris | reverse complement strand
AGGATTTACAAAAAATAAATTATGAATACTAGGTGAGTTATTTCAAATAAAAATCACTAAAGGTTATAGAAAAGATAGAATAATATATATGATAGTAGATGTGGCAGTAGGAGAAAAAGAGGATCAAAATTTAATTAATAGTATAAAAATTTAAATAAAAAATTGTTTAGTGGTTATTATAATAGTAATAGTTGATTAAAGACCAACTAAATCTCAAACTAACTAGGTAAAAGCTAGAATTGTCTAACCTTTTGATAGTATTATAAAGTTTGAGAAATATAAGTCAAAAGCTTAGGCTATCACCTATGTCTTTTGCGAAAAGCTCTAGATTTGATAGTTTATATTTCAATCTAGAGCTTTTTTATGACTAATTTTATAATCAAGGAGAAAAATTATGACAGATAAAAAATCTTATCTTAAAGACTTGAAAGATGGTAGTGTAAAAGTTTCTCTTATGGTAAATAAGAAATTATATAAAGATGGAAATAAGATGCTTTATTTATTAAGTGATAAAAGTGGATATATAAACGCAAAAGTACCTGTAAAAGTAAAATTAGAGCCAGGACAAGTTATTGAAGTTGAAGGTGTTAAAGATTATGTATTAGATGTTTTTCAAGTTAAAAAAATTGAAAATTATAATATTGATGATTATCTTGTAACTGTTAATAGAGATATAGATGAAATCATGGAAGACATTGAAGAGATAAGCAAAGAGTGCATAACTTCACCACAAGGCAAAATGCTAGATGACTACTTTTTTAAGAATAAAGAGTTTTTAGAAAAATTCAAGCGAGGAATTGGAGGCGTAAGTATGCACCACAATTACATTGGAGGTTTGGCGGAACACACTTTAGGTGTGATGCATTTGACAAAAGTATTATGTGATATATATGATTGTAGAAGAAGAGAAATTGCAGTTTTAAGTGCCAAACTTCATGATATAGGTAAAATTTATGAAATGGATTATAGTGGCCCTTTTAAATATACTTTAGAAGGGGAGCTTGAAGGACATATAGTTATAGGTGTTCAAATGATTGATAGAGCAATTATTAATCTGGAAATACCTTTTAGTGAAGATTTTATTAGACGAATAAAAGGATGTATTACTCAACATCACGGCAAATTAGAATATGGATCTCCTAAAAAGGCAAATATGGAAGAATCCATAATATTAAATTTTGCTGACAGTGTTGATGCTACTTTGAATAAGGTAAACCAAATAAAAGGAGAAACAAAAGAAGATACTTGGTCCGTATATGATAAGAAAATGGAAACGAAGCTTTATCTTTAGTTGAAAATATAAAACAAGGGGAATTAAAATGATGGATTATAAAAATATAAGAATTGGAATATCTTCATTAATATTTAATATAAATGAAGCTCTAGAGATATGTAATAAAAATAAAAAAATAAATCATATAGAAATAGGGATTGATAATATTTCGGATTGTGAACTACTGAAGAAATATGCAGAAACTATAAAAAAACTTAATTTAAGTGTTGGTATTCATCTACCTATGGAGTTAAATCCATGTGAAGACATTATATTTATTAAAGATAAGTGGATAAACTATATTAACATATTAAATGAAGAGTTAAAATTTTTAAATATATCATATTTTAATATGCATTTAGGATATGTTATGACAAATAGATTAACAAGAAATAAAGTAAAATACTTAAATAATATAGTAGATTTTTTCAATCAATTGTTATTAAAAAATAATAATCTACTTATTACAATAGAAAATACCTACACTAAAGGGGGAGACTTTTCCAATGTGGGAAGTGATGTAGAAGATTTTGAATATATTTTTAAGTGTAATAAGGATATAAGATTTTGTTTTGATAGCGGTCATAATTTGATTTGTAAAAGTAATTATTACTTATTAAAAAATAAAATAAAAGTAATTCATCTTAGTGATAACAATGGAGTTGAAGATGAACACTCAGGCATATTAAAAGGAAATTTAACATCACAAGAATTAAAAATTATATTATCTTTAAAACCAGAGTTTTTAGTACTTGAGATGAACCTAAATGATGTGGAAGAGTCCTTAGATATTTTAAAAAGTAACTATTTTGAATAAAAAATATTTCATATTATTGACAAAAACATAACAAATAGATACTCTTACTTCTAGGAGGAAGTATATGAATAATAATGTTTACAATACCTTTTTTGAAGTAATAGAAAATCTAAAGAAAAATAAAAATGTAAAGTCTATTATTCACGTGGGATCAAGTAAAGATAACATATATGAAGAGAATTGTAAAATAAATGATATAGACTTATTTATTATTGTAGAGAATCAAGAAGAAAATCAAATTAGAAAAATTGAAAAGATTAATGGAATAGAGTTTGATTTTAATTATATTTCTGTAGAAGGATGTTATAGTTTTCTTGAAAATAAAACATATTTTTTTCTGAATATAAAAGATGGAAAATTATTATATGATGAAAATGATTTAGGAAAAGGAATTTTGTCATTATGTGGAGAAAAATATAAAGAGGGGCCTACTAAAATATCTTCAAGTGAAAAACGATTTCAAGTGGAACAATTACTTTCAGATATTTCAAGATTAAAAAATAAAGAGGAATATGAAGACTTTGAATATGATTTTTTAATTTATATG
>NZ_JANKBY010000415.1:0-2653 GCF_024621905.1 Terrisporobacter muris | reverse complement strand
TAAGGATATTTTTTATCTATAGAGTAATAGAATATATGATTTTCACTATTCAATTTTTTTATATAAGCAAATTTTATAAAGAAATTTTTATAATCATATTTAATAATTGTATTAAGATCAACGTTATCACTAGTTATAATTAAATTTTGAAGTTTTCCTTTTTTATCATTTAATATACCGTAAATATTATCCTTATCATCTATATCTAGCCAAATGTCTATAAATGAGTACTCGCCGTTAAATAATATACGTGAATCTATATTATTTAAATCAGAATCTATATTAGTAGAGACAATATTTTTACCAAGTTCAAATAAGGTTAGTCCTTTATTAATAGAATTTTCAACTAAGATAGAGGTTTTATTTATAAAAGGCATAATATCCCTCCTTAAAAATATTCATATTAATATGTATATTAAAAGGCGATTTTTTATACATAAATTATCAAAAATAATAAATATATTAATCTAACAGTAACATGTACCCATTAAAATCATATATTTTATATAAGAAGAGAATATGGTCTTTTCTAAATAAATAATCAGGAGAGGATATATGACATGAGTGAAGTAAAAGACAATTTAGGTCAAGATTGTTGTGGATGCGAAAAACCAGAACCAATTGAAAAGCCAAACAGATGCCAAGAGGGATGTTGTTCTCCAAAGGAGATACCAGCTCCATTGGATATATGTACAGCGAAGGGTATCCCAGTATTAGCTGACAGAATATACGACTGCGTAAATTTAGAAGATAAACAGAAAAAATATTTAAAAGACATTCAATTTTGTATAACATCACCACTTGATAATTATAAACAAGGGGATGAAATATGCATAAAAACTATTATAGTTAAATATAAATGCATAGGATTAATAGATGAAGAAATAGAAGTGAGAATCGATAATCTAGAGAATGAAGTATGTTTCCGTGCATCTAATGAATCTGAAAGTTGCAAATGTGAATTTGAATGTAATGGAAATACTGTTAAGAAAAAATTATATAACATATACAAAGGAAGCAAGACACTAGATGTTGATTGTTGTGAAGAAGGCAGAAAAACTATAATAGGTGAAGATTGTCTAGATTTTCATATTTGCAAAGCTAAGCTTATAGTTAAGGGTAAAATAGGATGTGAAGATTTCAGAGCAGAAACTGAAGAATTTAGCGGATCATTATGTGAAGGATTTGGATTTAACAAAGCAGATTTCTTTGGAACAATATGCTTACCATCAGGAAGAAATAGAATATACTTTGAAGAAGTTTTTGATGCATGTCTTTCAATTGATTGTATAAGAGCAACACAAACTTTTAATTCAACAAATAAATTCTGTGCAGATGCTTTTTCAACTTTATTAATAGACAAAACAATATATGCTATTGTAAAAGAGGAACTTATAGTATATACAAATACAAATCCAGGAAGTATTGGATGTACAGATGGAAGAATTGGTTCAAACTGTTACTACAATGGATAAAAACATATAAACGGCTAATTATTAATTGTTTAAGCATAGCCTTATGTAATAAAATCTTCTCATTATACATATGTATAATGAGAAGATTTGTTTTTTTTGATAAAGGGGTGAAGGAAAATGAGTAAAAGGAATGATAATAAAATATTTGCCAAAGTTTTTGATCTTATATATGATATATTAAATACGCTATCAGATAAAAGTAATAATGAAATTAATATGGAAATAATTACGGTAGATGGAGTAAGAAAAGAAATAAAAATTACTAATAATAATGTAGATTTAATTAGAATGAATAGAAACATAATAATAATAGATAAAGAAGCATTACGTTTAGAAGATATAGTAAAATTAAAGATATTAGATACTAATTTGGATGATAGGATTAAAGATATATTTATAACAGAAGTAGAAAATATTATTGAAAAGGAAATAATACAAGAAAATAAAAATTCAGGCTACTATAGAGGAAGTAATAACTCATCAAAGGAAAAGAGTATAGAATGGTATATACATGAAAATAAAAAGAATATCAATAAAATTTGTTGCAAGGGATCAAAATGTGATAGTTATATAAATAATATTAAATCTGTGGATAAAAAGGAAGCTTTAAGTCACGATACATCATTAGATATAAAAAGAAAAGCCGTTTTGGAAGACTTCAAAGTAAATGTTGAGGAGAATAGTGTGTTAAGCTCCATAGAAAATAATAAAGAAAAAGTAATAAAAGATATTGAAACTGAAGAAATCCTTGTTTTAACTAATAACTCTGATGAAGTTGAAGTTGCAAAACCTATAAAAGTAGAAGAAGTGGGAGTAGTAACAGATATACATATGGAGGATTGTAAAGTAATTACAAATCAATCGTCTACAAAAGTAGTTAAAGATATTAAAGAAAAAAAATCAAATGCAGTGATAGATATAAAGGCTGATTATGAAGAAAAAATAATAGGCAATGTTAATACGGATATTCAATTAATTGAACCTGAAACTGTAGATATTTTGATTGTTGAACCTAGTAATAGAAATATTAACAAAGAAGAAATAAAAGATAAATACCTAACCTTTGATCCAACAGGGGAGAATTATATAGGTATAGTACTTGATGACGGAACCTTTGAACCACTAAAAGTATCTATGGAAACTATAACAATAGTACCTAATAATATAAAAAATATATT
>NZ_JANKBY010000414.1:0-2657 GCF_024621905.1 Terrisporobacter muris | reverse complement strand
AAATAGTACAAAGTTTTATAGAGAGGAGATATAAGATATTAATTAGTCTTATATTATAATTAAATGAATAATATATTTTTTTATGAAACAGAAATAGGTATTATAGGAATTAGGGAAAATAATAAATCAATAACAGATATATTTTTTTCAAAGGTAGATACTAATGATAATATAGAAGAGACAGATTTAATAAAAGAATGTTTTAAACAGTTAAAAGAATACTTTGAAGGAAATAGAATGAAATTTGATTTGCCATTAGATGCTAGGGGAACAGAATTTCAAAAGAAAGTTTGGAATGAACTTTTAAATATACCTTATGGTGAAACTAAAAGTTATAAAGATATTGCTGTAGCTATCGGGAATGAAAAAGCATGTAGGGCTATAGGAATGGCAAATAACAAAAATCCCATACCAATAATAATTCCATGTCATAGAGTGATTGGCTCTAATGGAAAATTAGTTGGATACGCGGGTGGAGTTAATGTTAAAGAAAAATTACTTAATATAGAAAAAATAGACGTAAAATAAAGGAGAATTACGATGTTAAATATAGGATGTCACTTATCAGTATCAAAAGGTTTTAAAAATATGGGAAAGGAAGCATTGAGTATAAATGCTAATACTTTTCAATTTTTTACTCGTAACCCAAGAGGTGGAAAAGCAAAAGATTTAGATGAGAAAGATATACAAGCTTTTTTAGAGCTTGCAAAAGAAAATAAATTTGCTAAATTATTAGCTCATGCACCATATACATTAAATGCTTGTGCAGCTGACGAAAGTAAAAGAGAGTTTGCTATACAAACTTTTGCAGATGATTTAAGAAGATTGGAAAGTGTACCAGGAAATTTATATAACTTCCATCCAGGAAGTCATGTAAAACAAGGAGTAGAAGTTGGAATTCAATATATTGCAGATATGATAAATCAAACTTTAACACCAGAGCATACTACTACAGTATTACTTGAAACTATGGCTGGAAAAGGTACTGAAATAGGAAGGAATTTTGAAGAATTAAGAGCTATAATAGACAAGGTTGAATTAGGTGACAGAATAGGTATATGTATGGATACTTGCCACGTATTTGATGCTGGATATGATATTGTAAATGATTTAGATGGAGTTCTAGAAGAGTTTGATAAGGTATTAGGATTAGATAGATTAAAAGCAATTCATCTAAATGATAGTTTAAATGTTCGTGGAAGTCACAAAGATAGACATGCTAAAATAGGTGAAGGAAATATAGGATTAGAAGCTATAACTAGAATAATAAATCACCCAAAACTTAAAAATATTCCTTTCTTACTTGAAACACCAAATGAATTAGATGGATATGCTAAAGAAATAGAATTATTAAAAAGTGTATATAATGGATAAATAAAGTGCTTGGGACTAAATTAAGTCTCAAGCATTTTTCTTTTTCATACTTCTCATTAAATCCTTATATTCTGTACTTACACGATTAGACTCTATAATTTTTTGTAATGACTTATTATATGTAAAATTATCTAAGTTATTATTTTTTAAAAAAAATAAAGTTTTATCAGGAAAGTGGATATATGCAAATGATATAGCCCAAGCTACAGCCATTTTAACATAATATCCATCATGATGAATATTATTTAAAACACTTAATACACTATCAATATAATCATCAACAATATAAAAATTAAGCATCATAACAACAGCGAACCTTACATCAAATTCATTTTTAGATGAAGCATAAGGTAGTATGAAATCCCAAACCTCACTCATACTTTTCTTAGTAAACTTTAAATTATTGCAAAAACTATCACAAACTGCCCAATTATTTATCTTTGGAACAAAGTTTCTTATGTATTTTAATCGAGTTTCATTATCAGTTTTAATATAGCCAATTATTAACCCTTCAACCATGACCTCTTCATAGTATTTAGCATTATCATTATTCAAGTAATCTTCATAATTATTTTTTGATAAATCTTTTGATAACTTTCTTAGGATTGGAAGTCTAACACCTAAAATATTTTCCACACCAGGACATAAATTACTATGAAATTTTTTATACTTTTCATCAGCTAAATTAATTAACTCTTCTCTAATTTCTTCTTTTTTATTATTAAACATATAATCACCTCATATAAATGAGTATATCACACATAATAAATTAATAAACATGAAGAAAGAAGTCTAAATTTTATCATTATAAAAAATAGACTTCTTACATTTAACTTTTGAAGCAAAGTATTGAAGGGAAATAGAGTTTAATTATTTATGGTTACAATGACATCCTTCATGCTTGTGACCATCAGCATGTTTTCCATTACAACATTTGTAATCAGATTCTTCTTTGTGTGCCTTTTGGTGATTACCACAACATCCATTAGAACAATTGTTTAATGGTGCAAAACCTTGATTATCCATTGCGTTTGATTTAAACGTAGGAACATCAGGAGTAAGACTCTTGTTTAATGTTGGATTAGTTTCAAACTGAGGTTTATTTCTAAATACATCATTATTTCTATGACTCATAAAATACCTCCTTAAGATACTTCTCATTAATAGTATGCTAAAAAAATCATAAAAATATGGTAAGAATAAAAAAGAATAAATCGAATTAATTGCCAATTACTAAAAATAAAAGAAATAATGAAAAATTTTGATAAAAGTAAATAAAATAA
>NZ_JANKBY010000413.1:0-2660 GCF_024621905.1 Terrisporobacter muris | reverse complement strand
TTCTAGAGCTTTATTATTTTGATTATTATTAAATTTAAATTATTAAAAACTAATAAATAACATATTGTATTATTACAGCAATACAATATGTTTATTAATTTTGAGCTTAATTTATTATCATTATGCTATCTAATAAAATTAGTAGCTACTCTTTTTTCTCTTTGTGGTAATTCTTCCTTAGAATTTTTCATAGTTTTTATCATCCAAGCCATATTATTTCCTAAAGTTCTCATAACTTGAAGACCTTCTAAATCTTGTTTAGCTTCCTCAGCGGTATTACCATGAATAGAATTCCAATACTGAGATGATACAACTGGCATTTGATTTATTGTAAAGTATTTATTTAAACGATCAAATGTTGCACTTGCTCCTCCTCTTCTACAACTTACTACTGCAGCTGCTGGTTTATTAGTCAACAAATAAGATGCAGAATAAAATAATCTATCTAATAAAGCACATAAAGATCCATTTGGTCCTGCATAATAAACTGGTGACCCTACAACAATTCCATCAGCCTCTTTTATTTTTTCAAATAAATTATTGTAAACTTCATCATTAAAAGCACATTTACCAGTTTCATAACATTTTCCACAAGCAATACATCCTTGCATAGCCTTCATACCTATATGAAATATTTCACTTTCTATGTCATTATTATTTAAAGCTTTTGCAACTTCACTTAATGCAGTGTAAGTACATCCATTTTTATGTGGGCTTCCATTTATTAATAATACTTTCATTATAACATCCCCTTTATAAATTTTATCCTTTACTTATATATTCTAGTATAATTTGTAAAATTCTTCAAACTTTAAACAAACAAACTACTAGGTATTTTTATATGTGCAAAGTTTTTTAGAATAAAAAAATAGGAGCTAGCACTATATTTTAGGCATAGCCCCTCTGCTGCTATTCTATTTTTTCACTTTCTGTTTTGTTCAATCCACTATGCTTATAACCATAAAATGCATATACTACAAATCCTATAGTAATCCAGATTAAAAATGCAATCTTTGTAAAAGTTGGAAGTTGAAATATTAAGAATAAACAAAATCCAACTGCAAGTATTGGAACTACAGGCACAAAAGGAACCTTAAATGGTCTATTTAAGTCAGGTCTAGATTTTCTAAGAAGTATAACAGATAAAGATACTACAACAAAGGCTGCCAATGTACCCATATTAGTTAATTCTGCTACCTTTCCTATTGGTAAGAATCCAGCCACAAGAGCTGTTGCAACAAATACTAATACTATACTCTTGTTAGGTGTCCCTCTTTTTTGTGAAACTTGACTAAATACCTTTGGAATTAATCCATCTCTTGATAAAGCGTAGAATAATCTAGTACTACCATACATCATAACTAATATAACAGAAGTTATACCACAAATTGCACCTACTGAAACTAATGCAGATCCCCAACTAATACCTACTTTTGCCAAGGCATAAGCTACTGGCGCTGCGTTATCCTTGAATTCTAAATAAGGAACCATTCCTGTTAATATGGCAGAAACTACTATATATAGCACTGTACATATTAACAAAGAACCTATTATTCCTTTTGGTAAATCTTTTTGTGGATTTTTAACTTCTTCAGCTGCAGTTGATATGGCATCAAATCCAATATATGCAAAGAATACTATTGCAGCTCCTGAGAATACTCCACTCCAACCATAAGGCATAAATGGATGCCAGTTTGCAGGTTCAACATGACTAAATCCTAATACAATGAATAATAAAACAACCGAAATTTTAATTATTACTAGTATATTATTTAATTTTACACTTTCTTTTGCACCAAGCAATAGTAATCCTGCTATTAGAGACAATATTAATATTGCTGGTAAATTGATTATTCCTCCACTTCCTGGTGCTGCAATTAATACTTGTGGTAAATGGATACCAACTAAGTTTAAAATATTGACCATATAGCCTGACCATCCAATGGATACTGCAGCCACAGCTACACAATATTCCAAAATTAAATCCCACCCAATTATCCATCCCCATATTTCTCCAAGACCCACATATCCAAATGTGTAAGCGCTTCCTGAGATCGGTATCATTGCTGATAGTTCTGCATAACATAATGCTGCGAAAGCACATGCCATTCCTGATATGATAAATGATAATACCAAAGCCGGCCCTGCATAATCTGCTGCTGCTACACCCGTTAAAACAAATATTCCTGTACCTATTATTGCCCCAATTCCCAACATTGTTAACTCAAATGCACCTAAAACCTTTTTTAAACCCTTTCCTTCTTGACCATGACTTATTAAATTTTCAACTGGCATTTTTCTAAAAACATTTGATCTCATAATTACTCCTCCTTAATCATTTTTTAATATACTTTTTACTTTGGCAATCTTTAGGCTACATTTTTTATTGATTTATTCTATGTGTTTTATATTAAGTTATGGTTAAGCTGAGGTTAAGAATAAATTAATTTTCTAATAATTCTGATAACTTATTTTTACATAAACTTTACATATAAAATACCATGGATAGTTAAATAAGTTCATCCTCTATTTGAAACGTTTTTCATACTAAAAAAAGCGTACAATATTGTACACTTTCAAATTATTTTTTATTTAATTTTTCTACTATTCCAGTTCAAATGCTCCCGTATATAACTGATAATACTTACCACCTTTTGCAA
>NZ_JANKBY010000412.1:0-2674 GCF_024621905.1 Terrisporobacter muris | reverse complement strand
ATTCATTAAAAATCAAAGTATTTTATCCTTAATTTTGCAATTCACTTTATTTTTTTTAATATACTGTAATTTTTCTAATTATAATAAACATAATAATTAGTTTTTTAATATTCAATTAAAAAAGGACAATAAAAATCATTATTATCCTTTTAGTTATTATTATATTATTTATTACCTACACTCATATCCACATCTACCAATGTAGCAACCATAACTGCTTTTATAGTGTGCATTCTATTTTCAGCTTCATAAAAAACTTTAGAATATTTAGATCTAAATACTTCATCTGTAACTTCTAATTCTTTCAAACCAAATTTTTCGTATATTTCTTTACCTACCTTTGTATTTAAATCATGGAAAGCAGGTAAACAGTGAAGGAAAATAACATTTTCATTTTTTGTTTTCTTAATCATATCCATATTTACTTGATAATCTTTCAATAATTTTATTCTTTCTTCATATTGAGCTTCTTCTCCCATAGATACCCATACATCTGTATATATGACATCAGCTCCCATAACATCTTCTATATTTTCTGTTAAAGTTATACTTCCTTTAGATTTGTCAGCTACTTCTTTCATTTCTTCTAACAAGCCTTTATCTGGCCATAATTCTTTTGGCGCAAGAGATACAAAGTTCATTCCTAATTTTGCACATCCAATCATTAGAGAATTCCCCATATTATTTCTTGCATCTCCAGCATAAACAAATTTTATTTTGTCAAAAGACTTATCTACATACTCTGTAACTGTAAGTAAATCTGCTAATATTTGTGTAGGATGATAAGTATCAGTTAAACCATTGTATACTGGTACTCCTGAGTGCTTCGCTAAAATTTCCACGGTTTCTTGCTTATATCCTCTAAACTCAATACCGTCATAGTACCTTCCAAGAACTTTTGCAGTATCTTCTATAGATTCTTTTTTCCCCATATGCGAGTTATAAGGTCCTATAAATGTTGTATGACCACCTTCATCTGTAGCAGCTACTTCAAAAGAGCATCTAGTTCTTGTTGAGTTTTTCTCAAATATTAATGCAATATTTTTTCCTTCCAATAAATTTCCCTTAATACCAACCTTCTTTTTTGTTTTTAAGTAACTAGCTAAAGCTAATAAATATTTTATTTCTTCCTTTGAAAAATCTTTTAAAGTCAAAAAATTTCTTCCTTTCAAACTAATCTTATTCATATTATTTTCCCCTTTTAAAATTCACTTTGTTCATATCGCCAACAATATATCTTCGTTTCTCTTCAGATACATCTGTTGCTTAAAATCCACTTTGTTCATATCGCATTTACTACACAAAAAAGCCCCTTAGTTATAAACTAAGAGGCGAAAATCCGCGGTACCACTCTAATTATTAAGATATAATTATAATTAAAATAATAATAAAAAAGTCCCTTGGTTTTTACACCAAGAGACGATATTTACCGTGTTACCACTCTAATTGTTAAGAATATCTTAACCACTCAAATCCTTAAGGCGGACAACCGATTATCATACTTAAGTTCTGATAATCTTCTCAAAAGCTCTTTTCAGAATAAATCTCCTTACCAGGCTTCCACCATCCCCAGTTCTCTATAAATTTAATTTATCTTACTCTCTTCTTCACTGAATTTATCATATTTTTATTAATAATACTATTCACTTTCTAACCATATGTCAATAAGTTTTTTAATAAATTCAGAATTTTTTAAATTTCAAGCAATGAGTTTTATTCGTAAATCGAATACTGTTTCCAAATTTTTTCTAAATCATCAAAGTATTTCTTTATTTCTTCTTTTTCTTTCATACCAACTGATATTGCAAGCGCATTTGCCACAGTCATTGCAGGTACTAAAGAGTCAACAAATGATGCCATATTACTTTTTACTAAAAGCGTATTATCAGATAAACATGCAACAGGCGCAAAATAACTATCAGTAATTGATATTATATGAGCTCCTTTATTTTTTGCATAATCAACAACCTGATATGATTTTTTAGAGTATCTAGGGAAACTAAATGCTATTACTACATCTTCTTCATTTATTCTAACTATTTGTTCAAAAACATCTCCCATATCCATTCTTATTACATGAACATTATCTAATATTAAATCTAAATAGAATCCTAGGTATTGAGCTATTACATGAGAACTTCTCATACCTAAAATATATATTTTTCTAGCTTTTAAAATCTCTTCTGATGCATTCCTAAAAGCCTTTGCATCTATCTCTTCTAAAGTTCCTCTAATATTATCTATATCACTTTTTAAAACTTTACTAAGTATAGCTGCATCATCAGAATAATCCTCATTTGCCATTTCTACCCTTTGTACAGTTGTTAGCTTATTTTTTATTAATTCTTGCAATGCATCTTGAAGTTTTGGGTACCCTGGGTATCCCAAAGCATTTGCAAATCTTACAACAGTAGACTCACTAACACCTACTGTATCTCCAAGTTTGCTTGCAGTCATAAATGCTACTTTGTCATAGTTTTTAATAATATATTGTGCTATAAGTTTTTGACCCTTACTCATTTTAGGGTAACGCGACTGTATAATTGAAATTAATTGTTTACTATCATTTATGTTATTTTTAAATTCCATAATATGCTCCTCTTTCTTTTGTGAAAAATATGAAGTATTAGAAAATTATTCATACTTATAACTTAATTATACCACTGTTTATATT
>NZ_JANKBY010000411.1:0-2695 GCF_024621905.1 Terrisporobacter muris | reverse complement strand
CAATAAGATGAAAAACCTTTTACCTTAAAAAGGGACCTAATCAGGTCCTTTTTTAAGTTGTTCTTTATAAAACTCTGAATAAATATATATTAACTTTATACACCAAAAACAGGCTCATAAATTTATGAGCCTGTTTTCGAAATATAATAATACAAGGAGAAATAATTTAAAAATAGTAAATCTACATTAAATACCATTAATAAATTACTTATTAATAATTGTAGTTCAACTTATAATAATTCACAAGAAAAATAAATTTAATTGTTAAATGTTAAAATATATCTGTTCATTTGATAATATTAAGTCAAAAGTTAGATTATTTATTTCATGCAATTTATCTCTTAGTAAATCTTCTAATAGGTTTATATTAAAGTTATTATCAATTATAATCGTATTTTTATCTTTTAATAGTTTTATGTTACCACTTCTACAACTATATTGCATATTATCATGTTTATAACAACAGACTATCTTGCTTTGTTCTTTTGCAAAATTAACTGTATGCATAGTTCCACTTTTTGTATCACACTCAACAACTATTACACCAAGGGATAGAGCACTTTGTAAACGATCCCTTTCGATAAAGTGGTTTTTATAAGGTGTTTCAAAAGGAAAATATTCACTAAAGATACATCCATCATTATAAAGAATCTCATCACATAAATATTTATGATCTGCCGGATAAATATTTGAAATTCCACCAGGTAAAACTGCCAATGTTTTTTTATGATTTTTTAATGTGGATACATGAGCATTACAATCTATACCATGGGCCAATCCACTAACAATTGTGTAATTATTAGTGGAAAAGGACTTAGCTAGTTTTTTAGTAATTTCCTCGCTTTCTAATGTGGGGGAGCGAGTGCCTATAATTGCCACAGATTTATTATTAATAATACATGATTTGTTTCCTTTATAAAATATAATTACAGGATTATCAGGAATAATCCTAAGTTTTAAGGGGAAGTCTTCATCTAAGATTGTCATTATTTTTATATTAGTTTTTTCACAGTAATCAATAATATTTAAACTTTTATTTTTAGCAAGTATTATATCTTGAATTGTTAAATCGGAATTATAGTTTGGCAGGTTTGCTAAAATAAAATTTAAAATACACTGAGGATGAGTAGATAATGGTAATGATTTATGTATTAATTTATTTATTGTTTTTCTTCCAATTCTATTTGTATTTAATAAAGTTAAGATTAATTCTTTTTTAAACATAAAACCACTCCTATAAGCATTAGTTTGCCAAATTAAGGCTATTTTAAATAGGAAATAATTTCATTTTATTATAAAAAATTGATTTTATCCTTGCTAGAAAATTCAACATAATATGCTATGCTGAGTTTTACGTTAAATTCTATTATTGATTATACTTGATACCACATTAAGTATGCCATTTGTTATATCATTACTTACATCAGTTATTTTTATAAATGGATTTGGAGGTTTTTTATGATTGCCTAAATTTCTTCCCATTATAATAATATCATGCCATTTGCCTAATTTATATCCACAATTAGGATAAGATCCTAGTTTTTTGAATCCAAAAAATTCATGAAGCTTAATGCTATTATTATTTGGAACCGTTATTATAGAGTATACATTTTTCACATTTTGATGAGCTAGAATTTCTAAAATACAAGTATATAATCCTCTGCCAATGCCTTTATGAGTATGTTTCCTGTCAACATAAATAGAAAGTTCCGCATTCCAATTACAAGCATCTCGAATCATTGCTTTATTTGCATAGGCATATCCTATAACATTATTATAGGATTCACATACTATATAAGGGTAATTCCCTTTAATTTCCTCAATTCTAGTGCCTATTTCTTCTATTGTAGGTACAGTATACTCAAATGTTATTGAAGTATTAACTACATAAGGTGCGTAAATTTTTAAAATTGATTCGGCATCTTTTTTTTCGGCAAACCTCATAACAAACTCGTTCATATATACACCTTCTTATATAATATTTAATAAAAGTGTAATAAAAAACAGTAGGATAATCAATAAGAATAAAATAAAATTAAAAAATCCCGTAATAAAAGTAGTTTTTTTACGGGATTTTACTGATATATGTCTAATTATACATATTGTGTTGACTCATATAGTTATAAATTTTTTCTCCATGTTCTTGTTCTTCTTTTTGAATATGATTTAGAACTTGTCTTATATTCTTGTCTTTAAATTCAAATATAGCAGTATTATATGTAGCAGATACATATTTTTCAGTGGACAAACAATCTTGACACAACATTTTATCGTTTTCATCGTATGCACCATTAGATACATTACTTCCTATATTTGGCATAGAAAGTGTATTATCTTGTGTCATTTGTTGATTTTGAGAGTTTTGACTACCTGAGTTAACATTTGGAACTGTACCATTTAAAATTTGATTAACGGTATCTAGATGTTGTTGTTCTTTTTGTGCTAAAGAAGAAAATAAGTTTTTAAGTTCTTGGCAGCTAGCTCTATTAGCATAATCCTTATATTTTGAAACGCATAAAATTTCATGACTTTTCTCATCTTCAAGTAAAAGTCTTTCTTTTGTAGTTAAATTTACCATAATAACACCTCCATACTTAGTTTGCATTATTGATTAAAAATTATTCTATTTATATTAAAAAATAAAACTCATAATACTAATAGTATAAAAAAAATATATAAGGCTATAATTATCAAT
>NZ_JANKBY010000410.1:0-2708 GCF_024621905.1 Terrisporobacter muris | reverse complement strand
GATCTAGTACGAAAGAAACAAAATATAGTGAATATGAATCGGCAACGATTAATAGTAATAATGCAAAAACATTGCAAATAGATAGTAATAAAATTACTAACTTATCTACAAGAAGTGGAAGTGATACAACTTCTATGACTAGTATAAAAAATACATCTAATTTGAATTTAAGTCAAATAATTATATATTATGATGAACTTGATGAAAATGGTAAAGTAATATCTGAGTCAAAAACTAATATTGATATAACACTAAGTCCAAAAGAAGTTATGCAGGTAAGATTTACACCAAAAGATTATACTTATTCCATAGAAATTACGGGTTATACATATATAGCGGAAGATTGTAGTGTAGTTGTAGATTTAAAGGATAATGAAACAAAAATTTTTGAGAATAAAAAATACTTAGAAAATAGTAAAAATTACGATGTAATATCAATAAGCAAAGTAAATAAAAGTAAATCTCAAAAAGATGATTTAAATTTTAGTATAGAAATTGAAAATATATCAGATAAAAACTTAGGTAATATTGTTTTAAAAGTTGCAGAAATAAACCAAAATAGAGAAATCGTAAGAGTTGATCATATTATATATAATTCTATTTTAAAACCAGAACAAAAAGATGAGATTATAAGTTCTCTGTATGATTCAGATTACGATGTTAAAATTTTAGGATATACATATGATGATATGGAAAATAAGAGTAATGTAGATATTGACTTGATTACAAATAAAGTAAATATAATAGACAATGGACAATAGTTATTAGGAATATTTCAAATCTTATTTGGGGTATTCCTTTTGTTTAGAGTAAATAAATTATAAAATCCAATTTATTTAAATGAAAATATTTCGCCAATGTAGTGACTAAAATGAGCGAAGCAAATTTTTATATAGAAAATATAAGTATTAATAGGAGAAAAAAATGAAGATACTAGTAGTAGAAGATAATAAAAAATTATTACAAACTATAGAAAAAGAACTTTTAAAACATTTTGAAATTGAATGTTGTGAAGATGGAGAAGAAGGTCTTTACCTTATAAAACAAGGAATATATGATTTAGTAGTGTTAGATTTAATGTTGCCTAGCTTAGGTGGAATAGATATTTTAAAAAATATAAGAAATAATCATATAGATACACCTGTACTTATATTAACAGCAAAAGAGAGTTTAGATGAAAAAGTAGAAGCATTTTCTATTGGGGCTAATGATTATCTAACAAAGCCATTTTATATGGAGGAGTTAGTAGCAAGAATATACGCTATGCTTAGAACAACAGGAAAATTACAAACAAAAAATACATTGGACTTTTATGATTTACACTTGGATCTAAGTAAAAGAAGAGTATTTTATAAAGATGAAGAAATAGAATTACAAAATAAACAATTTAACCTATTGGAGTACTTTTTACTAAATAAAGGAACCATACTATTGAAAGAACAGATATATGATAGAATATGGGGAATGGAATCAGATGCAACTATAGAAATTGTAGAAGTTTATATTAGTAACTTAAGAAAAATATTAAGTAAATTTGGATATGATAAATGTATAAAAACTAAGCGTAAGGTTGGGTATATGTTTGATGATCAATAAAAAGGTATTTAGTGATACTAAAGATAAACTTATTAAAATAAATATTTTAGTTGTATCTAGCTTTTTAATTATTTTTTCTCTTTTTACTTTTTTTTATTTTCAAAGCATAACCTATAAGAGTATTGATGACAAGTTAAAAGAAGAGTATGAATATATAAGTATGCAAGTGAACAGGACTTCTTATTTAAATCCAATCGTTCTAAATGATCCTAGAGATTTAGTATATATTTATAAAAATGATAGGCTTATATACTATACAAAAAGCGATTATTTTGAAGAGTTTGCACCTCAGGATGAAAGTGATAAAACAAATGCTTGTTTTACTTATAAAAAAGGAAATTACACCTTTAGAGAATTATCAATAACGATTAATGGTTTTAAAATAAGGATAATAAGAAATATTGACTCTGAACGTTCTTCTTTAAAGCAGTTACTCTTTGTTATAGGTATAGGAATAGTATTTTCTATTATTATTACATATTTTGTTGCCCTATATTTAACAAGAAAGGCATTGTTACCAATAGAAAATGCATGGTATACACAAGCTAAATTTATACAAGATGCTTCTCATGAGCTAAGAACTCCAATTACCATAGTATCTTCTAAATTACAAAGCCTTTTGACAGTTCCAAACAATACCATAAGTGATGAGGTTGAAACCATAGCAGATGCTATGAATGAGACCAGAAGACTAAGGAAAATGATTAAAGACTTATTATCACTTTCAAAAGAAGATACAATAATAAAATTAAAAGTTGAAGAAATAAATATGGTGGATCTCGTTGAAGAAATATATAGAGATTATATTGATATAGCAACTATTCAAAATAAAGTTCTTAAATATGAAAATAATCTTAAAAATCCATTGGTTAAAAGTGATAAAAATAAACTAAAACAATTATTATTAATTTTTATAGACAATGCATTTAAATATACAAATATAAATGATGAAATAAGTTTTAAATTAGATGAAAAAGACAACAAAATAATTTGTACAATTTTGGATACTGGAATTGGAATTAAAGAAAGTGACTTGAAACATATATTTGATAGGTTTTTTAGAAGTGACAATGTGAGAAATAAAGATATAGATGGTTCGGGTATTGGTTTAT
>NZ_JANKBY010000040.1:0-18867 GCF_024621905.1 Terrisporobacter muris | reverse complement strand
TAGGATATTAATAACAAAATTAATATTAAAAAAATACATAAACATATATATTTCAAATTAAAATATCTCATATTCTATATTGTTTGCAAAACTTATGGATATATACTAAATAAAAGAAGATAGGCCTTAGGGCAAAAAAATCATAGGCTATACGCCTATGATTTTTTATCTAGATTTTGATTTCTTTTTATTATTTTTGTTTGATACAGAATTTTTTGTAGAAGGTGCCATTCTTTGCTTTTGTCTTCTAATTGTTCCACTATTGTTGTAGATGCACATACCCCAACATGCAACTGCAACCATGAATAATACACCTCTTAAAGTATCACCCATTCTAAACATCATTACTCCAAAGAAAAAACTTACTATTGCAAATAATACATATACAATCATTGCAAGTTTACTTTTCATATTTATCCCCCTTAACTTTTTATCCTCTTATTGAAATACTATCACACCTTACAGCATATAATATTTTTTTATTGATTTTTGAGCAAGGTTATTACCTAAAATGATAGTAAGTAATTCGTCCACTTCCTATGTCAAGCAAAGCGAATTTTTTGCTAAATTTCTTCTTCACCTTCAAAAGTATCTATTGGTGGTAAATCTTTTAGACTTTCTATTTGTAATAATTTTAAAAATTCCTGAGTTGTTTTGTATATGATAGGTTTCCCTATTTTGTTAAGTCGTCCGGCTTCTCTTATTAACTCATGTTCTAAAAGTGTTTGCAAAACTTTATCACATTTAACACCTCTAATACTTTCTATTTCCACTTTAGTAATAGGTTGTTTGTATGCAATAATAGTTAGAGTTTCTAGTGTAGCTTGACTTAAAGATTTTCTTTTCTTTGGCTCTAGTACCTTTTTTATATAGTCAGCATAATCTTTATTTGTACACATTTGGTATTTATTTTCTAGTTTTATAATTTGAATACCTCTATTATTTTCTCTATATTCATCAATTAAAGAATTTAACATAAATTCTATTTCTTTATGCGAAAGTTCTTCATTGATAACACTATTAAGTTCTTTTATACTTATAGGTTCTCCATAAGCAAACATAATTGATTCAATTATATATTTTATTTCTTCTCTATTCATTTTACACTCCACGCTTTATTATAAGAATATCATCAAAAAATTCATTTTGAACTACAACTATTAGCTTTTCTTTTATTAATTCAAGAATAGCTAAAAATGTGGCTATAGTTTCATCCTTATCATAAGGTCCGACTAGTTCAACAAAACTTACTTTATCTTCAGTTTTCATTAATTCTCTTAAGTCCGACATTTTTTCTTCTGAAGATACTACTCTTTTTTTCACTATCATATCTAATTCTTCTGTTTTATCAAAACCTTCTATAACTTTTGTTTTTAATATCATAGGAAGAATTGTCCTGATAGCTTCTATAGATATTTCATCTAAGTCTATTTTATTATCTACAATTACTTCTTCTTTAGCTCTAAAGAAAGTATCACAAGTATAGTGAACATTTTCTTTAAGGTTTAAAGAAGCTTCTTTAAATTTCTTATATTCTTCTAATTTTTCTACTAATTCTAATCTTGGATCTTCTTCATGTTCTTCATGATGTTGTTTATATAATAAATATTTTGATTTTATCTCAACTAGTTTTGATGCCATTATTATAAATTCACTGGCAACCTCCAAGTCCATCTCATTCAACATATCTATATAAGCTAAATATTGACTTGTAATTTCTGAGATTGATATATCTTTTATATCTATTTTTTGTTTTGAAATCAAATCACAAAGTAAGTCTAAAGGTCCATCATAAACATTTAAATGTATATTGTACTTCATTAAATTACCTCTTACATAAATATACTTACTATATTATAAAATACCATCATTATTGGTGTTGTTACTATTGTATATGCTTTTGTAAATAGAGCAATTAGTAATACAACGTAACCTATATTTTCATATTTATAGATAAATTCATTATATTTATATGGAAGTAATGATGATATAACTCCCCATCCATCAAGTGGTGGTATAGGAAGTAAGTTAAATGCTCCAAAACCTATGTTAATCCACATAGCATTATCAAATATTACTTGAATAGCATACATATCCACATATTTAACTATTAAAGCACAAATAATCGCTCCTATTAAGTTTCCTAATGCTCCTGATAAAGAAACTATTATATTACCTATTTTATAGCTTTTAAAATTATTTGGATTAACTGGAACTGGCTTTGCCCATCCAAAATGGCATAATATTAACATTATTAACCCTAAAGGATCCACATGTTTGGCAGGGTTTAATGTCATTCTTCCATTATACTTAGCCGTATCATCACCAAGTAAATGTGCCGAATGAGCATGACCAAATTCATGAATAGATATGGCCATAGCGATTCCTACCAATGATGCTAATAAATTACTTAAGTTAAACATATTTATTCTCTCCTACTTTTTTTGTAATACTATTATTATATCATTTATAAAATTATAATCAAAAGATTTATATTTTTATTAATTATAAAAAGCTATGAAGTACATAAAAATATGCACTACATAGCTTTTTAGCATTATAATAAATTGTCTACTACTCTTCTTAACATTTGTAAATAAGATGCCTTATTTATATCTTCACTATTTATTATTTTAGTTTCTCCCACAAGTTCTTTTCCTCTATAAACTTTAACAACTCCTAATTCTGTATTTTTCTTTATTGGAAGTTTTAAATCCTGTTTTATTTCTACTTTCTTTTGGAAATCTTTTTTATCACCCTTTTTTATCAATACACTTAAATTATCTTTGGCTACTAAATCAATATTTTCTTTTTCACCTTTTTCAAATTTAACTGTAGCAACCTTATCATTTGCGCCACAAATTTTAACACTTTCGTAGTTTGCAAATCCATAATTTAAAAGACTTGTTGCATCTTTAAATCTTATTGGAGAAGTTTCAGCACATAATGTAACGGCTATTAAGTGTGTATTATTTCTTATTGCTGATGCTGATAAACAATATTTAGCTTGCTGAGTAAAGCCAGTTTTCACTCCTGTAGCTCCTGCATAATGTTTAACTAACTTATTCGTATTTGCAATCCCTATTTTAGCTTGTTTTTTACCAACTACGACTTCGTCCATCCATGTAGTCAAATACTTAGAAATTTTCTTATGAGTAAGTAATTCCTTAGACATAAGTGCTATATCATAAGCTGAAGTATAGTGGTTATCTACAGGAAGTCCATTTGTATTAACAAAGTTTGTATCATTCATTCCCAGCTCTTTAGCTCTTTTATTCATAAGAACTACAAACTCTTCCACACTACCACCTATATATTCTGCCATAGCAACACAAGCATCATTGGCAGATGCAACTGCTATGGATTTTAATAATGTATCTACCTTTTGTATTTCTCCTGGTTCAAGAAATATCTGGCTACCTCCCATACTAGCTGCAACTTCACTTACTTGGACATCATCATCTTCTTTAATTTTTCCACCTTCTAAAGCTTCACAAATTAAAAGCATAGTCATTACCTTTGTTACACTGGCTGGTGGTAATTTATCGTGACTATTTTTTTCGTATAAAACTTTACCTGTTGAAGCATCCATTAATATAGCGGATTTAGATGCTATATCTAATTTAGCATCTTGGGTACTGGCAAAAATAACACTTCCTTGACTTATTGCAAAAACTAATACAAGTAGAAAGCTAATAAACTTTTTCATCACTTCACCTCTTAATTGTCTATAATTTTATTAACTTTTTTATTATTTCTCTTATATTATTTTTTACCAATATTTCTAATTTATAATTAGTATCTTTTACATGTTATATTTCTCAATAATTAATAATTTCACTTTCAATATCAATTATTTCTGCCTCACAGTTTTCTTCTATAAAATTTATAATTTTTTCTTTTGATTGATCGCTATCTTTATTATTTAAATCAAGCTTTACCATACCAATACTTATTCTTTGATGTAAATCTTGATTTTCAACTTCTCTTATACTAATATTAAATTTGTTTTGCAATTTACCTATTATACTCTTTACAATCATCCTCTTTTCTTTTAAAGAATGTGCATAAGGTGCTCTTAAATCAACTTTAATAACTAGTATTTTCATTTTAATTCCTCTTTTCTATTTATAGTCTTCTTTTATGGCTTGAGCTATTATTTTATTTATACTATCCATCATTATATTAAACTTTTCTTCAGCTAATAGATAATTATATATTTTTTCATTGTGTCTAATTTTATTCTGAATTTCTTCCATTTTTTTAATAGATTTTTTATCCATTTTTTTATTATTCATAGTGGCATATTGAAGATTGTATCCTGTCTTTTTGTACTCTCTTAATAGATATTCATTATTCTCATCACTTTTTATTTCTTTCATATTATTAACAAAATCTTTATATTCTTTGCTACTTCTTATTTCACTGGCCAACTTTGTGGCTGTATCATATACACTCATATTATCCTCCTAATCCCTGTTTAAATTTTAGTTGTTATAAGTATATATGCATTTTAAATATAGTTTTGTTTATACTTACAAAAAATACCTCAGTATTTTTAATTCAAATACTGAGGTATTTCTAATTATACTTCCATGATTATTGGTAATATCATTGGATTTCTCTTAGTTTTTATATATAAATATTCTTTTAAGTTTTCTTTAATATTATTTTTTAAATATGCCCACTCTTTTATATTCTTTTCTTCACATTCATGTAAAACATCTTTAATTACATTTTTTGCTCCATCCATTAAATCTTCTGATTCTCTAACATAAACAAATCCTCTAGATATAATATCAGGTCCTGCAAGTACTTTACCATCTTCTTTAGATATAGTTACAACTACTATCATAAGGCCATCTTCAGATAAATGTTTTCTATCTCTTAGAACTATATTTCCTACATCTCCTACTCCAAGTCCATCAACAAGTACATTTCCTGTTGGAACCGTATTAGTAATTTTTGCAGAATTTCTGTCTAATTCTAGTACTTGACCAGTTTGCATTACAAATACATTTTGTTCTGGCATACCAAGCTCACCAGCTAGTGCTGCATGACGCTTTAACATCCTAAACTCTCCATGAACTGGCATAAAGAATTTTGGTTTTACCATTCTATTTATAAGTTTTAAATCTTCTTGAGCCGCATGACCTGATACATGTATATCAGCTAAGTCGTTATAAACAACCCTTGCTCCTCTTTCAAATAAAAGATTTATTACTTTTGAGATTAGTTTTTCATTTCCTGGTATTGGATGAGCTGAAATTATTACTAAATCTCCCTTTTTAATTTCTACCTTTTTATGTTCGCTACTTGACATTCTTGCAAGTGCTGACATTGGTTCTCCCTGTGTTCCCGTAGTTATAATTACTAATTCATTGTCATCGTACTTAGATATATCATTTAAATCTATCAGTGTTTCATCTTCCATATCTAAATACCCAAGTTCTCTAGCAACACCTATTACATTAACCATTGATCTTCCTGAGATAGCCACTTTTCTATTAAACTTAACCGCCATATTGATAATTTGTTGTAATCTATGAACATTCGAAGCAAAAGTAGCAACTATAATTCTACTACCATTAGCTTTTCTAAATAAATCATCTAGACCTGCTCCCACTGTTCTTTCAGACATAGTAAACCCTGGTTTTTCCACATTCGTACTGTCTGCTAACATTAAAAGAACTCCCGAACTTCCAAGCTCACATATTCTGTGAATATCCATAACGTCTCCATCTATTGGTGTAAGATCAATCTTAAAGTCTCCTGTATGGAAAATAACCCCCTGTTCAGTATGTACAGCCAGCGAACAAGATCCTGGTATACTGTGGTTATTCTTTATAAATTCTACACTAATATTTTTAAGCTTAACTGTTTGTTTAGGAGTAACAACATTTAATTTTACATTATTAAGTTTATGTTCCTTTAATTTAGCTTCTATTAGTCCAATACTAAATCTAGTTCCGTACACAGGTACATCAATTTTTTTCAGTATATATGGAAGAGCTCCTATATGATCTTCATGTCCATGTGTTATAAATATTCCTTTTACCTTATCCTTATTTTTTAGTAAATAAGTTATATCAGGTATAACTATATCAACACCTAACATTTCATCTTCTGGAAAACTTAAACCCGCATCTATTACAACAATCTCATCCTTATACTCTATTACGGTCATGTTTTTGCCTATCTCGTTAAGACCACCTAAAGCCATTACCTTAACCTTGTTGGTGTTTTTCTTAAACAATTGCATCATCTCCTCTGTCTATTCAATTTTCAATTTTCATTTTAATCTTGCATATAAAAATAATATTAAATCACGCACTTTTTACCAACTAAGTTTATTGTATCATAAAATCCCTTATATTTTAAGTATATTTAAAATACTTTTATCCATAATCTAGTTAAAACATCTTTTTACTAGATAAAATCTTACAGCTTGTTAAACAAATTTTAATATTTTTTCCTTACAATTAAAAAGATATAAGTTCTACTTAGAACTTATATCTTTATTGCAGTCTTCACATAATCCATAAAATTTAACATCATGGTCTAATATTTTAAACTTATAAGCACTTTGTATTTCTTTTTCTACATTGTCCATTAAATCATCTTCTACTTCGATTATCTTCCCACATTTTTTACAAATTAAATGGTGATGATTATGACTTTCTGATTTATTTAAATTAATTTCATATCTAATACATCCATCATCTAAGTTTAATTTTGATATTACTCCAATTTCATCTAATAATTGCATTGTTCTATAGACTGTTGCAAGCCCTATCTCTGGACAGTTCTCCCTTACTAAATCATAAATTTCTTCACTACTTAAATGCCTATTTTCATTGTCAAGAAGTATATTTATTATAGCTCTTCTTTGAGGAGTAATTTTTAGTCCTGATTCTTTTAATTTAATTTTCAAATTTTCCATTGTATTACACATAATACCACCCGTTTTCAATTGATAATCTTTTGTAATTATTGTAAATGATAAATTCACTCATGTCAATGTTTAGAGAATTATTAATATATTTATTTTTTTATAACCATATTTATTATACTTAGTTATATATAAAATCATGTAACAATTTTAAATTTTCTTCTTTTCTCCATTTAATTACATATTGTGAATTACATTCTAATCTTCCATCTTCTCTATATTCATTGATAGGAAATTCTAATTGTTTTATTTTATAATTAGTTAAATCTCTTGATATTATAGCTAAGTCTAAGATTTTATCTGGAGAGATATTAACCCTTACATGCTTAAGTAGTATTTTTATCAATTCTGGATATTTAAAAACTGATACTTTTGATAATTTATATGCTAAACTCTCTAATACTTTTCGTTGTCTAGCATCTCTATAGAAACAGTTGTCTATTTTTCTAAGTCTACAGTAAGCTAAAGCTTGATATCCATTTAGTAAATGATTCCCACTACTAGTTATATATTCTATATTATTACCCTTATTTTCAATTTCTAATCCATAACATGCATTTATTACTTTATTTAATCCATCAATTTCTCTATCTTCAATATTTATATCTACGCCTCCTAGTACATTTATAACATCTACAAAACTTTTAAAATCTACTATAGCATAGTCTTTTATGTCAAGGTCAAAATTATCATTTATTGTTTTAAGTAATAATTCACAACCTCCATAATAAAAAGAATGGTTTATTTTATCATATCCTTTTCCAGGTATATATACTAATGTGTCTCTAGCTATAGATGTGAGTTTTAAACCCTTATGTTTATTGTCTACAGTTAAAATAATCATAGTATCTGCTCTAGAAGTTTTTTCTCCTATACCATCTTTTCCTATTAATAATATATTATAAATTTCTTTTTCAGTGTAAGAATTTATATCTTTAGCCAGAGCACTATTATTTAATATCATGGAAAAAATTATCATAAGTATTAATGTTATTAGAATCTTTTTTTTCATTCAGTCATCCCCTTTACTATTTTTCAATATTTTTCCCAAGTGATTTTAAAATTAAACTCTATAATTATGTATATTATTTTTAGTTTTAAACATAAAAAAACTACCTACTAAAAGGTAGTTTTTTTATTATTAGAATTCGTCGTCATTAAGTCCTTCTTCGTCCATTAATGTATTATAAACATCAACAACTATTTCATATTCCTTGTCATCTTCTAAAGGAACTAACATTTCTCCTTCTTCATCTTGGTCTATTCTAAATACTAAAGCCTCATCACTTTCTTCATCATCAACAGGCATTAATATAGCATATTCCTTATTATCAGCTTCTAAAGTTAGTATGACTTCAAATTCGCTTTCTACTCCATTTTCATCAACTAAACTTATTATATTATCTTGCATCTAAATCACCTCAAATTCTTTCTTCTTTTTTATATTATATATTATACTGAGATAATTTCAAATATATTATTAAAATATTATTAGAAATTTCTTTGTAAATCTAAATATCCTTGTAATATTATCACTGCTGCTAGCATATCTATTACTTTTTTTCTATTTTCTCTTCTAACATTACCTTCAATTAAAGATCTTTCTGCTGCTACTGTAGATAATCTTTCATCCCAAAATTCTATAGGTAAATTTGTTTCTTGTTTTAATAACTCACAGAATTTTTGGACTTTTTCTCCTTGTGTTCCTATAGTACCATTCATATTCTTAGGTAGACCTGATACTATTTTATTTACTTGTCTTTCTGAAATTATCTTTTTAATTTCTTCTATATCTTTTTTCTTACCAACTCTTTTTATAGTTGTTACACCTTGAGCAGTTAAACCCATTATATCACTTACAGCAACTCCTATGGTTTTATCTCCTATATCAAGACCCATTATTCTTCCATCAAGCATGTTTATTCTCCTTTATATAGCCATCATCATCCTTATTAATTTTTAAATTACTTTCACATAATTTTAATCAATAGGGACTTCTATTATTTTATCTTATTTTAATTTTCTCATACCTTATTTTATATTATATTTAAAATTCTCTCAATTCATATGGACAACTACATATCTTCCTTAATACTTCAAATCACTATGCGGTCGTCATACATTTTCAAACAAGTCCATTTCTCAAAAATTAGCCAGAATTAAATTCTGGCTAATTTTCATTACTATTCTCTTTTATCATTAAAAATTATCATATTAATACTAATAATTAATATTGGTATAAGAATATATATGGATGCTGTAGCTGCTGCTACTATTCCCGAGTCATTTACTAATAATGTTATTAGGCATCCTACCATAGATGCTATAAATCCTTTAAATATCATAGGATATTTATTAGATATATTTTTCATATGTTTTGAAGGTCTAAATATAAATATACCTATTACAGCAATTCCAACTAATAATATATTTACCCACACAGATGACTTAGCAAGTTTTAAGTTCATAGATATTTTTCTACCAAACGTATTAAATATAGCTTGTGGTCCTTCTTGTATTATTTGTTGTGTAAATACGCCTAAGTGAGACTCCATTCCTAAAACTAAGTCTAAACCTGCAAATACTAAAACTAAAACAACTGCTGCTAAACCTAATATCATAATTTTCTTTAAGTCTAATTTAACGTCAAATATTAACATAATAAATAACAAGTACGCTACACATTCAGATATTGCTCCTCCTACATTTGCACCCATTGAAGGAAATGCACTTGTGATAAGAATTATAACTGATAAAACAATTGTTAGCCATTTTGGCATTTTCTTATAGTTAAGAAGTACAGATAAAGCAAATACAGCACTTGCTATTGTTACCCCCTCATATTCATTACCTATACCATAATATCTAGCTCCCACTATGGCATCATAACTCATTATACAGTTTTTCATAAAGTACGTTCCTATAACTGAGTCAATAACAATTAATAATATGGTAAGGAGTGCATAATATCCCATCTGTTTAATATCGTTATTTTTAAACAATATTCTTCCTGATAAATAAAGTATTATGGTCATTATTACAACACCACTTACTAATCCTAATTGACTTTTAAAATTAAATATTGGTGATAGTAATAAAGTTAGAGGCATTATTAATCCCAATTTAATTAGTTCTTTTAATACTATAAATACTTTTTCTTTGTTAGGTAGCTTATCCTTGAATAATAAGGCTAGCATAGCTATAACCCACGATGTAGATACAATTCCAACAAAAGTATTTACTACTGTAGATCTTATATTATTTATTGAAACTATTTTTTTATATTCTCCAGATAAGAAGTCTATATTGTCATCTTTTTCAATACTACTTAACGCTCTTCCTATCATAGCTTCATTTTTTAGTCCAAATTCATTTAAAATGTCTACACCTAAATCTAAGTTGGCTATTATTCCACCTCTCCTTGTTGTTGCACTTTCTAATAATCCTTTTTTATTATCAGAAAATTTAATAACAGGAGCTAAACGTCTTTTGTTATTATAGTCTAGAGTACTTGGGAATTCACTAACAATATATATAACATCATTTTCATTTACCATATTGAATACTTCTTTTAAGTAAGTATTTATATGAGAGTATATCTGTTTTTTTGTCTTGTTATATGTGTTTTCATTTAAGTTAGATTTGTACTCATCTAATCTATATGTGTCTCCAAGCTCTATAAATAAGGCATCATTACTTTCATAATATGTTTTTGTATCAGTAATTAATTTATTGTAGTCTGTTCTCAATCCATAAGGCATACTTAAATCTTTTACAGAAATATTGTCCACATTACCAGATTCTACACGACCTAAAGTATCCATGGCTATTAATCCTGTATTTCTTATTTTTATCAATTGATTATTTTCTACAATATCACTATTACCTAATAATGCTACTTTTTTGTTATTATCAGATAATGTTTGACCAAGTAGCCCTAATGTAGATCCATAACTTCCTTTTTCTGCATTATTATTAATAGATTTATTGATAGATATATTATTTATACCTTTTGGTTCTTCTCCTGTTGCTGTTTTGTATAATTTTCCATTCTCATCAGTTAAATTTTCAAAAGATATGACCTCATTATTAACTACATTGGCCCTAGTCCCTGCTCCTATAGTAGCATATGACCTTGCATCGTCATTTCCTTGATCTCCTCTTGTATTCATTAACCCAATATATCCACTGTTTTTTAACTTTTCTTGCAAAACAGGAATCTTTTGTAAATCATTTATATTTGTTCTATTCATGCTAATATAAATAACTTTACCTTCTTCTGCTGCGAAAGAATAATTAGGAATAAATCCAACACATATCATGATTAACAATAATAATGATATTATTTTTTTCCTCATTAAGTTGACCTACTTTCTATTTTGATAAATAATACTTAAGAATTTCTTCTAGCAATTCATCTCTTTCATATTTTCTTATTACTGTTCTAGCATCTTTATAACTTGTTATATAACTAGAGTCACCAGATAGGATATATCCTATCATTTGATTGATAGGATCATATCCTTTTTCTTGTAAAGCATGATAAACATGGTTTATTGTCTCGCCTACACTCATACTTTTATTTTCTGTAACTCCTTCAAATTTTACTGTATAATCGAAATTATTATCCAAAATAATTCCCCCCTTTAGTTATTTAACTTGGCTTTTTATAACCTCACTTGCATAACTTAAAGCTTCGTCTACCTTTGATACATCAGTTGCTCCAGCTTGTGCCATGTTTGGTCTTCCGCCACCTTTACCGTTAGCTATTTTTGCAACTTCTCTTACAATATTTCCTGAGTGTATTCCTTTTGATATTACATCATTTGTTGCTGTAACAACAAAGTTTACTTTATTATCTACTACATTTGAAAGAACTACTACACCACTTCCAACTTTATCTCTTAAAGAATCTGCTGTTTCTTTTAAAGAGTTCATATCTATCCCTTCAAATTTAGCACACAATAAGTTTACTCCACATACATCCACTTTTGAACCTAATAAAGAATCCACTGATTGTAAGTTTAATTTAGTTTTTGCATCTTGTAATTCTTTAGCTAGAGACTTATTCTCTTCTACTAAAGTATGAGCTCTTTGAACTAAATTATCTTCTTTTGTTTTTAAAGCTGCACATATATCATTTATTACTACCTCTTTATTTGTTAAATAGTCGTAAACAGCTTTACCTGTTATAGCTTCTATTCTTCTAACACCAGCTGCTACTCCACCTTCAGATAATATTTTAAATAATCCAACTTGAGAAGTATTATTAAGGTGAGTTCCTCCACAAAGTTCTACTGAGTAGTCTCCCATGGATACAACCCTTACCTCATTACCATACTTTTCGCCAAAGAGTGCCATAGCTCCTTTTTCTTTTGCATCTTTTATGTTCATTATTTCGCAATTTATGTCTAATGCATCTAAAATAGCTGTATTTACTTTTTCTTCAACTATTTTTAATTCTTCTTTTGATATTGGTTCAAAGTGCGTTACATCAAATCTCAATCTTTCTGGAGTTACTAGTGATCCTGCTTGATTAACATGATCACCTAAAACTTCTTTTAATGCTTCATGTAATAAGTGAGTTGCAGTATGGTTTCTTGCAGAAGCCATTCTTATTTCTTTATTAACTTTTGATTCTAATTTATCATTTACACTTATTTTACCTTTTTTTACAAATCCCATATGTTTTATAGTATTATTTGCACCTTTTCTAGTATCTACAACTTCAAATATAGTATCTTCATTTTCTAAAGTTCCCATATCTCCAACTTGCCCACCACCTTCTGCATAGAAAGCAGTTTCATTTAATACTACTACAGCTTTTTCACCTTCACATATAGTATCTACAACTTCATCACCCTTTACTAATGCAGTAACATTACCACATACATTTAAGTTAACATATCCGTCAAATGTAGAAGCTATATTTGCATCAAGTCTTGATAATGGATCTTCTTTCCAACTTTCATCTTCCATAGCTCCTCTATCAGCTCTAGCCCTTTGTCTTTGCGCTTCCATTTCTGAATGGAATCCTTCTTCATCTATTTCATAACCTTGTTCTTCAAGAATTTCCTGAGTTAAGTCCATAGGGAATCCGTAAGTATCATATAGTTTAAATGCTTTTTCTCCACTTAAAACTTTTTCATTATTTGCTTTTAATTCTGCTATATATGAATTTAATATCTCTACACCTTGATCTAGTGTTTCGTTGAACTTTTCTTCTTCTATTTTTATTACCTTTTTAACGTAGTTTTCTTTTTCTACTAATTCTGGATAAGCATCTCCACTTACTTCTTTAACTCTGTCAAATAGTCTATATAAGAAATCTTCTTTTATTCCAAGTAATTTACCATGACGGGCTGCTCTCCTAAGTAATCTTCTAAGAACATATCCTCTACCTTCGTTTGATGGTAATACTCCATCTGCTATTAAGAAACTCATAGCTCTCATATGGTCAGTAATTATTCTTACTGATACATCTTTTTTAGCATCTTCACCATATTTTATATTAGCTAACTCTTCTATTCCTTCAATAATATATTTTATAGTATCTATTTCAAATATATTATCTACGTCTTGCATTATACATGCCATTCTTTCTAGACCCATACCTGTATCTATATTTTTGTTATCAAGTTCTGGATAGCTTCCATCTTCTTGTCTATCAAATTGAGTGAAAACTAAGTTCCAAAACTCTAAGTATCTATCACAGTCACATCCTGGCTTGCAATCTGGATTATCACAACCAAATTTTTCTCCTCTATCAAAGTAAATTTCTGAACATGGTCCACATGGTCCAAGGCCTATTTCCCAAAAGTTATCATCTTTTCCAAGTCTAACTATTCTATCAGCTGGTACTCCTATTTCCTTTTCCCAAAATTCATGAGCTTCATCATCATTTAAATAAACAGTTACCCATAATTTATCTACTGGTATATGTAAATGTTCTGTTATAAACTCCCAAGCCCATGTAATAGCTTCTGGTTTGAAATAATCTCCAAATGAGAAGTTACCCATCATTTCAAAGAAAGTACCGTGTCTAGCAGTTTTCCCTACGTTTTCTATATCACCTGTTCTTATACATTTTTGGCAAGTCGACATTTTCTTGCTTGGTGGTACTTCCACACCTGAAAAGTAATTTTTAAGTGGTGCCATACCTGAGTTTATAAGTAATAAACTTTTATCATTATTTGGTATTAAAGATGCACTTTTCCCTACATAGTGTCCTTTTGATTCAAAGAACTCTAAAAATCTCTTTCTAATTTCATTAGTTCCTAATTTTTGCATTAGTTTTTCCTCCTATAAATTTATATCTTTATTTTCTTTACAAATAAAATTTTCTACTTTTTAACTAATTAAAATATATATTTAACCAGTTTTAGTAAATATATTAAAAATTCACTCTGCTCAAGTCACAAAGTTGGAAATTATATATTATCTACAGAATAAATAATATATAACTTCTCTACAATTAAAAAACCTCGCACCTATATAAAACTATATAGGGGCGAGGTATATTCGCGGTACCACCCTAATTATCATATTGAGTATGATATCTTCGGAAAACCTTAGCTATAACGTAACTACCGTCAATCTATACTTAATTTCCAGACTGATACTCCAAGACTGCTTCAAATATTCTATTCTAGGAGCTCTCACCATTTCTCCTTCTCTGTGAAGACTTCAAATATCTTACTACTTCTTTTCACTGTATTTAAATTATTTGTAAAATTATATTTTCTTATAGTAATTCTACTAAATTTTTAATTTATAATCAAGTATAATTATAAACTTTTGTCTATAATTCCTCCACCAACTACTTTATCTCCTTGATACATTACAACTGATTGCCCTTTAGTAATAGCTCTTTGTGGTTCATCAAACACTATTCTTACAGAGTCTTTTCCATTGTTATATACTGTGGCTGGTGATGGTTTTGCAGAATATCTTATTTTCGCTTCTACCCTAATAGGTTCTGTAATCTCGTCTACTGTAATTAAATTCACATCTGTTGCTATTAATTCATTACTGAATAAATCGTCATTTGAACCTAATATAACAGTATTAGTTTCTGGATTTATATCAAGAACAAACATAGGTTTACCAAAAGCAATACCTAGTCCTTTTCTTTGTCCTATTGTGTAATATATTATCCCTTTATGCTTTCCTAAAACATTACCTTTAGTATCTACAAAGTTTCCTTCTTTAATACGTTTATTTGAATGTCTTTTTACATAGTTTGCATAATCATTATCTTTAACAAAACATATTTCTTGGCTATCTGGTTTATTATGAACATCCATACCCATTTCTTTGGCTATTTCTCTTACTCTATCTTTCTCATAGTCTCCAATCGGAAGTAAAGTATGTTCTAATTGTTCCTGTGTAAGATTATATAGTGCATAAGTTTGATCTTTTTTATCAGTTACTGATTTAACTAGTAAATGTCTACCAGTTTCTTCATCTTTTTCAATCTTAGCATAATGTCCTGTTGCCACATAGTCACATCCTAGAGCCATAGCTCTTCTATATAAGTCATCGAATTTTATATGTTTATTACATGCTATACAAGGATTTGGAGTTCTTCCTTGTAAATATTCATCAATAAAATAATCTATAACTTTTTCTTTAAATACATCTTTAAAGTTTAATACATAAAATGGTATACCTATTTTGTCTGCAACTGCTCTTGCATCTTCTACTGCTTCAAGAGAACAACATCCACCATCATTTTCTATTAAATCATATTCTTCATCGTCTTGCCATAATTTCATGGTAACACCGATTACTTCGTATCCTTGCTTTTTAAGTAAGTATGCAGCTACTGAACTATCTACTCCACCACTCATACCTATCATTACTCTTTTGCTCATTTTATAAATCACCTCATTCTCTATATTATATATATTTTCAATAATTTTTAAAAGTATATTTTTCATTTCATGTAATTTATTTATATATAATAAACGACCTTGTTTACCTTAGTCTTTGACAAAAAAAATCTTTGAGATACATTACCCCAAAGATTTTATTTATTATATATTAGTCTTCTTCTATATCATGGTGATGATCATGATCATCATCTATAACTACACCATCTAATTCTGGTATGTGTATATTATTTTTTTCTGCATAATCTATTAATGCTGCTTTTATAGCTTGTTCTGCTAAAACTGAACAGTGCATTTTAACTGGTGGTAAACCATCTAGTGCTTCTGCAACTGCTTTATTAGTTACAGCTAGAGCTTCATGTATAGTTTTTCCTTTTACCATTTCAGTAGCCATTGATGAAGAAGCTATTGCAGATCCACATCCAAATGTTTGGAATTTAACATCTTTTATTATTTCATCTTCTATATCAAGGAATATTTTCATTATATCCCCACATTTAGCATTTCCAACTTCACCTACACCACTTGCATCTTCTATTTGTCCTACATTTCTTGGATTTAAGAAATGATCCATTACTTTATCACTATATTGCATAATTTTTTCCTCCTAACATTATTCACTCTGTCTATTTATTTTTATTAATTTATTTTCTATTTACTTTGCTCTTTTAAATAAGTTTGATATAAAGGTGATAATCCTCTAAGTCTTTCTATTACTTTTGGAAGATGTTCTAATATATAGTCTATATCATCATCAGTTGTGAAATCTCCAACAGTAAGTCTTAAAGAACCATGTGCCCATTCATGAGTTAATCCTATTGCCATTAATACATGAGATGGATCTAGAGAACCTGATGTGCAAGCAGAACCACTTGAACCAGCTATTCCTACTTGATCTAATAATAGTAGTATTCCTTCTCCTTCTATAAATTCAAATGAGAAGTTTGAATTACCTGGTAATCTATCATCTCTATGTCCGTTTAATCTTGTATGAGGTATTCTTTCTAGTACACCCTCTATTAACTTTTCTCTAAGTCTTGTTAATTCAGCTATATGATGTTCCATATTTTCTTTAGCAATTTCTGCTGCTTTTCCATATCCTACTATTGAAGGTATATTTTCTGTACCAGCTCTTTTTCTTTTTTCTTGAGCTCCACCATGTATAAGATTGTGTATTCTTACACCTTTTTTGATGTATAAAGAACCTATACCTTTTGGTCCGTATATTTTATGAGAAGACATACTCATTAAATCTACATCTATATCTTTAACATCTACTGGTATATTACCAGCTGCTTGAACTGCATCTGTATGCATTAAAGCACCATGCTCGTGGGCTATTTTAGCTATTTCTTTTATAGGTTGTATAGTTCCTATTTCATTATTAGCATACATTATACTTACAAGTATAGTAGTATCTTTTATTTCTCTTTTTAATTGTTCTAAGTCTACTTTTCCATCTGCATCAACATCTAAGTAAGTTACTTCAAATCCATGTACTTTTTGTAAGTATTCACAAGTATGAAGTATCGCATGATGTTCTATTTTACTTGTTATAATGTGATTTCCTTTATCTCTTCTTGCAAAAGCCGTTCCTTCTAAGGCCCAGTTATCACTTTCACTTCCACCGTTTGTAAAGTATATTTCACTTGGATCCGCGTTAACAAGCGATGCTACTTGTTTTCTAGATTTATCTAAAGCTGTTTTCGCTTCCCTCCCAAATAAGTGGAAACTTGAAGCATTTCCAAAATAATCAGTTAAATATGGCATCATTTCATCTAATACTTCTTTTTTTACTGGAGTAGTAGCTGAATAATCCATGTACAATCTTCTTTTTTCCATCGTAAATTCATCTCCTATTTTTTATTATTCATTAACTCTGTTATATCAAATTCTTTTATGTGATTCTTCTTATTGTAGTCATCAATCATATCTTGAAGTGTAATGGAATTTAGTACGTCTTCTATCCCTTTTTTCAACTTCTCCCATACTAGTTTAGTGGAACAATCATTTGAATTTTCACAGGATCCTTCATCTATAATACATTGAGAAAGTGCTACTGGCCCTTCAAGTATAGTAAGTACGTCCCCAACAGTAACATCATTAGGATCTTTATTAAGAAAATATCCTCCTTGTGCTCCTCTTACACTAGTTATTAATTGTGATTTCTTCAATGTAGAAAATATTTGTTCTAAATATTGCTCTGGTATTTTTTGTTTACTAGCAATCATGTTCAAAGGCATAGGGCCTTCATTAACATGTAAAGATAATTCAAATATTGCTTTTAGGCCATATTTACCTTTAGTTGATAATTTCATTTTTTATCACCCTCTGTGTCCAATACAATTCATAGTAAACTTGTATGAATTACTTTGATATCATTGTATTATTTCCTACTATTTTTGTCAAGATTATTTCTGACTATTTTTATCAGAATTAATTCTTAAACTTAGTGATAATTATTTTATACCCACAAATAAAAAAAGATAACTTGAAAATTCAAATTATCTTTTTACAATTTTTTCTATTTTCTGTATATACTCCAGTATCCAATTTTTTCAAATCCTAACATTTTATAAATAATACTGGCTGCTTCATTATCACAAAATAAGCAAGGAATCTTATTTTCTTCTATCAATTCATTGCAAATTTTTATTAAACACTTAGTAGCATAGTTTCGATTTCTGTATTTTGGATGAGTCCCTACTCCTATAATCATAGCATTATTTTTGTTTTCAGAAGTGGTTTTAGCCATAGAGACTACTTTTCCTTCTCTTTCTACACAATATCCCCTTCCAGTTTTTAAACTTGATTTAATATTATCTACCGTTGTATTTTCAAATTCATCTATTTCTTCATACAACTTCACTATTTTATTTAAATTACCAAATCTATGTTTCTTTCATTAAAGGTATAAGAGATCTAATTTCAGGCGATTTAATGTCTGGTGTAGCTCGTGCATTTGATGCTGGTGTTACTGCTGTAAGTATAGCTTGTGGTGTTGGTATAGTGTTAGATATT
>NZ_JANKBY010000409.1:0-2709 GCF_024621905.1 Terrisporobacter muris | reverse complement strand
ACTCCAGCAGAACTTGGAGATAGTGATAAAGTTTCAATAGGAGACATATCTATAGCTATAGGTAATCCACTTGGATTAGAATTGCAAAGAACAGTTACACAAGGTATAATCAGTGGACTAGATAGAATATGAAGGACTCCTTTGAGGTTTCTTGGTCAAGAATTTTAGGTACTTTACTTGGTGGTATAATTGGTTATTTATCTACATTTTTTTTAAGGGAAAATATTATTACTGCAACTTTAGGAGTTATTATAATTATTCATCTTTGCAACATATTAAAAATTTCTGATGCCTCAGCTATTGCGTCTGTAACCTTTATATCCATTTGTTTAGGTGTTGGTGATAATCACGCATTAAATTATTCTATTATGAGAACTATTGATACTCTTGTCGGTGTTGTAATTGCATTAATAGTTAATTATTCTGTAAGTCGAACTAAATATACAGAATATTTATTAGTCTCTTTTAACTCCGCTTCTAAAGATTGCTTAAGTATTATTTACTCTATGATTAAGAACAAAGATTTTTCTTCATCTTATACTAAGCTCAATAGTAGATACTCAGATTTACAAGAATACTATAATCAGTTAGTCGATGAAATACCTTATTCCAATGAAACTTATAATTTAAGTGATTTATATCATAGTTTTGATATTTGCGAGCAATTAATTCATCATATACACGGATTATATCTAATAGAAAAAAGAGTTTGTTCTATGGATACGATTTTCAATGAAAACATATATAATTATCATAAAAAAAGTATATTAAATCTTTTGTCTCAATATAAACAAGAAAAAAATAATCCAGAGAAAGATTAATGCTTATTCTGGATTATTTCAATTTTATTTTAAAGCTTCTAATGCTTTTTCGTAATTTGGCTCATCTGTAATTTCATCTAAGTATTCAACATATACAACTTTGTTATTTTCATCTACTACAAAAACCGCTCTAGATAAAAGCCCAAGTTCATTTATGTATACTCCATAATTATCACCAAACTCTCTGTCTTTGTAGTCTGATAAAGTTTTCACTCTATCTATTCCAGCTCCACCACACCATCTACCTTGAGCAAATGGTAAATCCATAGAAATTGTATATATAGTTACATTTTTACCTAATTTTACCGCTTCTTGATTAAATTTTCTAACCTCAGTATCACATACTGGTGTATCTAAAGATGGTACTGTTAAAAATACTCTTTTTCCTTTTGTATTACTAAGTTTAAATGGATTTAAATCATTATCTACTACCGTGAAATCGGGAGCAGTATCTCCTACTTTTACCTGTGTTCCTTTTAATGTTAATGGATTTCCTTGAAATGTTACCTTCATCTATCTTACCTCCTATAAAATCTTACTAAAATTAGTTTTCATTTTTAAGGAGTATTTATACTTGTATTTTTAATTTAATTGTCAGTTATAGCAATCTTAATAATTTATTTTATTAATCATATCAATATACTGAGTGTCTCCAAGTCCATATTTTGAAAATGTATTAAATAATTTATTTAATAAAATATCTGTATCATCATTTTTGTGATTTTTTATATAAGTTATAATCTCATTTTCACTCTTAGAAAATTCCAAATAAAGTCTAATACATTCTTTTAAAGTATCTATTTTTACATCTATAACTTCTTTCTTATTAATCATAACTCTTATATATATTTCATAATATCCCTCAACATAAATATTGTAAGTATCTAATAATTTAAATTCATTTCCTACTAAATTAAAAAGTACATCTCCCTTAAAACCTGAATAATCAAGATATGCTAATAAAATTAATAAGTTAATTTGGCAAAACATATCATCATCAAACCATAATATAACCTTATCAAAATCTAATTTTATAAGAGGGCTTAAATTATTTAAGGTTATTTCTCTATACTTATCCAAAGATACTTTATGAATATTACATCTTTTATTTATAAAGTCATCCGAAAATATATCTTCACTAACCTCCCCAATGCACATTGCCTCATTAAATGGGATATTAATTCCATCTGTAACAATATTATTTCTTTGAAAATAATCATACATTAATTGACCATTTAAAATATTAATGATTTTTTTGTCCATAATAAATCCCCCTATTTTATTTGTCTAAGCTCATCAAAGCTAAAATTCAAAAGTGCATTTAATTTATTCCTTCTCTCTTTAACATCTTCTGTGTTTTTGATTATATTTTTTCTAGCCTCACCAAGTAGACTAACATACTCTTCATAACTTTCATCATAAACTTCTTCCAAGTCTTTTCTAATTTTACTTGATAAAGATGGACTTTTTCCTCCTGTAGATACACTTAATAGTAAATCCCCTCTCTTTACAAAAGATGGCACTGTAAAGTTAGATAAATTAGCATTATCAACAACATTTACTAATTTCCCGTGTTCTCTACAATAAAGACCTATTTCTCTATTTACATCTTCATTATTAGTAGCTGCCACAACCACAAATGCATCTTTTATATACTTTTCATCGTAATTATCTTTTATAGTATCTATGCAATCTTTTAAACCCTCAAATTCTTCTATGAAATCTTTGCTGATTACTCTTACTTTTTTATTGAAAGCTAAGAAATTAATACACTTTCTATAAGCAACTTTTCCTCCACCAATAATAATTATATTCATATCATCTATTTTCAAATTAATTGGATAAAACATATTCTCCTCCAAACTCAATATCTTATTTAAATATCCAT
>NZ_JANKBY010000408.1:0-2728 GCF_024621905.1 Terrisporobacter muris | reverse complement strand
TTTTTTATTAGATTATTTTTAAGATATTTAGAGCTTCCCTTTGCGATAATTTTACCTCTGTCTAATATACAAATTTCATCACATATTTCTTCTATTTCCTCCATATAATGATAGGTATAAATTATACTAACTCCCTCGCTTTTCAGTTTTCTAACTGATTCTAATATATGATTTCTTGATTGAGGGTCTATACCAACTGTAGGCTCATCCATAATAATAAGTTTTGGTGTATGAGCTATAGCACAAGCCAGATGTAATCTTCTCATCATACCTCCAGAAAATTCTTCTGCTTTTTTATTTCTACAATCATTAAGACCCACAAACTCTAAGGACCTTTCCACCCTTCTTTTTAACTCTCTGCCTTTGTAAGAATATAGTGAACAAAAAAACGAAATATTTTCATAGGCTGTAAAGCTAGGGTATATGGCAATATCTTGTGTTAAAATACCCATGTTTTTCTTATACTTATTTATATTTGTTACTTCTTCCTCAAAAACAATTTTTCCCCTGTCTTGCTTCTCAATTCCAGCAATTATTTTAATAAGAGTACTTTTACCTGCTCCATTTGGTCCTAGTAATCCATATATTTCTCCCTCTTTTATAGAGAAACTCACACCTTTTATTGCCTCTGTTTTATTATAAGATTTATGCACATCTTTTACCTGGAGAATATACATTGTCATCCTCCTTTATTTTTTGATTAAGTTAATATTTATTTCTTTTATATTTACAGCATTATCAAATTTCCTTCTTACACAGGCTTTTTCACATGAAATCTCTTCACAATTAATACAAGGATTTACTTTGTGCTGGTTTAATAATTTTCTTCCACCATAGAAATTTCCAACAGATAATTTTCTATTTATATCTCTTATTGGAACATTGTTCTTACATGCACTTTCACAAGTTGGATTCATACAATATTGACACTTCATAGCTAATTTTCCTATTTTATCCTCCAACTCATCATAACTTAATTTTAAACTTTCACCTCTATATGGATTTTCAACTATTCTTACATAATCTTTTTTAATATCTTTATTTTCATATTCTTTCATATGATGCTCTCTTAAAATCAAGTTTGCAGCACTTATTCCTGATACAGTAACGGCAGGCGTTCCAGTTCCCATAACTGTAGATTCTCCACAATTATAAAGACCTTCTATATCTCCCTTAGTTTTCAATCTTTTCATCATATGTTGACCTAGCTGTTGCTTTGGTCCTGCGACAGCACCTTTTTCCTTCATAACTAAATTTTCTAAAGTTGCTGGTGTACTTAATTCCACATAAGATATAGCATCTATAAATCCTGGAAATCTTTTTTCTAATACTTGTAGCATCCTATTTTTTTCAATGGCTTTTTTATTTAAATAGTCAACATCATGATAATCTTTATCTAATCCAACTGGCCATGGCTTAAATGAAGGTCCTATTGCCATAATTGTGTGATATCCCCTTGGACAAAGGGTATAATCATCTTTACTTAATATATAAACAGTTATTTCTCCTTCATCAATTTTTTTAGAGTTACTAATTAACATTTCTATTGGCAAAGTATCCTCAGGTATTACTCTCTCTTCTACTAATGCAAATAAAACTAGAGATGGATAGGTAGATATTAAGGAATTTGCCCATTTTCTATTTTTCTTACATAAATTTTTATCAATTAAACTATTATATAGATTCCATACATTTCCCGAATTAATTACTATTTTACTTTTAATAACTTGATTATCATCCAACCTTACGCCTATAACTTTATTATTGTCTACTAAAATCTTCTCTACTTTCTTGTTGTAAATCATCTCTCCTTTATTTTCTTCTATAACTTTTTCTAGCTTTCCTACTAAATTTAACGTTGATCCAGCAGGATAATAGCTTCCTCCAAAATGATTATCTACAAACATTACAGAGGACAATATAGCTGGTGTTTCATAAACATTTGTATAACAATAAGTTGAAGTAAGCTTGTCAAAAAAATCAAAAACTTCTTTAGTCTCAAAGTATTTTTTTAATAAATACTCTGTATTTTTATTCATAAACCCTAAAAATTTCATATATGCTTTTGGATGGCTTTTTAATTGCATTAACCCTTGCTCTTTTGTCACTACATCTGGTGTGGTGAATGTAGGTTGCTTAGCTATAACTTTTAAATATAAATCTGATAAATCATTATAAAACTTCTTAAAATTCTCCTTTTCTTCAGGAAAAATTTTGCCCAATTCATCAGTAAACTTGTTAATATCTTCGTGAAAAATAATTCTTTTTCCCTTAAAGTTAATACAATACAATTCATCATGTTTTATTATATCTATAGGTTCTTCCAAAGCATTGAAAACAAATCTATGTGGATTAAATCCAATCTTTCCAAATCCATAAATCATAGCAGCGCCTTGTTCAAAAATTACATCTTTTCTTTTGAAAATCCCACAAGATCCACCTGGTTTAAACTGTGCATCAACCACAGTTACATCAAATCCCCTCTTAGCGAGAAGGGCTGCTGATGTAAGTCCAGAAAGACCTGCTCCTATAACAATAACTTCACTTTCCATAAATATAAATCTCCTTCTACTTTTATGTACTATTAATATTTATGAAATTTCAAATTTGTCTATTACTATTAAACATAATAAAATCCCCAGCATAGTTTATATACTAGGGATTTTTTAGTTATATCTTAATAGAATCCTAATTCTTATTTATTTTTCGTCTTACTAAAAGTACTTTT
>NZ_JANKBY010000407.1:0-2760 GCF_024621905.1 Terrisporobacter muris | reverse complement strand
AAAGAAAATAATTTTAAAGGGAGTGTTTATAAAATACAAAAACTTATAGCTATAATTTTCTTAGCAGTAGGTGTTATAGGATTTTTATCTTCTTTTGTTATCACATTAAAAAATAAAAATATTAATGAGTATAATGAAAACATACAAAATTATATAAGTAATGTACCAGGAACTTTATATAATATAAGTGAAATATATGTAAATGATGAAAACATTATCATATCAAGTAAAGAGGAGCATAGCACACAGGTGTTTGCCAAGAATGGTACATTTATTTTTAGATTATTTATGCCATATGATTTTGTAGTTAATGTTGAAATAAACGATACCAGTAACATGGAGGTGTATACACGGAAGAATCATAGTAGTATATATTATAAGTATATAGTAGATATAGATAACCAGAAAATTGTAAGTTTAGAGTGTCTTGGAGAAAGCGATGAGGAAGAGATTGATAAGTCAAAAGCTTATTTCTTAGATTTTCCTAAATATGAAAATAGTAAAGAATATTATGAGCTTAAGTATAACAAGCTATTGGTTTTAGTTGGAAGTGAAAAAAAGGTGATAAATATAACTGATTTTAAGATGATGCCATTGCCAACTATTACGTATGCTATTTTAGATTTACAAGGTTTTGTAGGGATATTACTTGGTAGAAAGATATTAATTAGTGAGGGTTAAAGTTATCAGCTAACTCTAAGAAAATTCAAATAAAAGATAGATTTATAAAAGTCTCTAATTAATAATATTAGCAACAGGTATGAATAAATATATCATACCTGTTGTGATATTTTACCATTCAAAATATTATCTAACATTTATATAAAAAACTATATAAACAATATTTACAGACTATACTTATGGTAATGTAGGAAGCGTAGTTACCAGATTTGTAATAGATAGCAAGTCAAGCCATTTCAATGGACTTGACTATGATGTCCGGGCGTAGGAAAGTTGATACTGTGTGTCAACTTTTGCTATGCAGATTCAAATGACTAAGTAAAAGGATTAAAATTTGAATACAATAGTGATGGCTGGTTAATGAAAATAAAAGCCAAGATAAAAAGAAACTTTTTAATAGGAGAAGCTAACTATAGAGAATATACTTACGATACATATGGAAAAGTAAAAAATATAAAACTAATTTTAATAAACAACAGTGAACCGTATCACAAGTAAGGAAGGTGATTTGTTATAATAGTTTAATATAAAGAGTAACCGAGTTATTGGTTTAAATTAAGAAGAACAAAAAATGAGTGAATACATATGTGTATAAGGTAGACAGTCTGTATTCATATGAATTTAAGGCGATAAATAAGAATAAAATAGAAGAAAATATAACATAATATAAATATTTTGCAAAAATAACCATATAAGTTAAAACTGAAGACTTAGGTGAAAGAGGTAAGTAGTATAGGTGTGCAAAGCCAAGGTTAAATGCAAATTTAAATAAAAAATGTATAAAAAGGGAAACTTAAATTAATTTAAGTTCCCCCCTTTTTAAGTTTATATATTAATTATTGTAAAAACAATCATAGTTATTTTTTATTAATACTTATTAAAATTGTCGCTTACATTCTGTAAATTCATAAATATCCATTAACGCCTCACCAAATCTTTGATAGTGTACTATTTCTCTTTGACCTAAAAAACGTAATACATCTTTTAAATCACAGTCATCAGTTAAATTTAGTAACTGGTAATAAGTTGCTAATGCTTTTTGCTCAGCAGCCATGTCCTCGTGTAAATTAGTTACAGCATCTCCAAATACATTAATATAAGCTGTAGTAAAATTTACGCCATTAGCATCTACTGGTTGGAGTCCATGTCCAAAAGTTGCATAGTTTGGTCCAAGTCCAGCAGCCTTAAGCTCTTCAGGAGTACACTTACTAGTTAATTGATATAGAATAGAAGATATTATTTCGACGTGAGCCATTTCTTCTGTACCTATGTCAGTTAAAAGGGCACGAGATTTTCCAGTTGGCATAGTGTATCTTTGCTGAATATATCTAATTGCAGCAGCAAGTTCGCCATTAGGTCCTCCTAATTGAGTCATTATAAGTTTAGCCATCCTTGGATCTGAATTTTTTATGTTAACTGGGTACTCCAATGTTTTTTGGTAAATCCACATATTAACTTGACCTCCTTTAAATATTAAAAAATAAGTTAACTTTTATATTGTATATTATCTATAGAATTCATTGTCCCATGGCCAAGGATTACATACCCATTGCCAAGAATATGAGTCTGGTACATACCCGAAATTAGTTAATGGTCCATATTCATCTTCATAATCACGTTTAGCTTGCATAAACTTACAGCTGTATGTGTTGTATGAACGTAGAGCGTGTTCATCATCTGGATTGTTATCTAAATATAAATTTAATTCTATACAAGCAAATTGATATTCTAAAAGTGTATTTAAAAGTTCTTTTCTATTTGATCTCATAACTACCTTGTACACCCCTTTTGCATTTAACTCTATTTTTAGGATTTTCATATAACCAGTCATTATAATTATTTGATTCTACTAAATCTAGCTCTGGGAATAAAGTGCCTCTTCGTAAAGCTGTTTTTAAATCATATGAGTCAGTATAAACTTGACTATTTATATATGGTCTAGCTAATTCATAACCACAGTTTTGTTTGATATTTTTATAGTTATCCATAATCATTCTCCTTAATTTGTTGAATTTAGAAGTAATTAAATTTTTTATACTTTTATATTTATATCTAAATATGATAATTAGTTTTAATAAT
>NZ_JANKBY010000406.1:0-2776 GCF_024621905.1 Terrisporobacter muris | reverse complement strand
ACTTTTATCATAATTCTACTTTTTAAATTGATTTGAATTGTAAATTATATAAATCAGATAATTTATAATTCCTTAATATGTCAAAGGAGTATAAGATTTACTCTTATACTCCTTTTTTATTATGGTCTTATATATCTTCAACAATACCTATATAAGGAAGATTTCTATATTTTTCAGCATAGTCTATTCCATATCCAACTATAAATTTATCTTCAATTACATATCCCACATAATCAACTTTAATATCTGAAGATCTTCTTTCTGGTTTATCTAATAATGTGCAAAGTTTTAATGATTTTGGTTTTCTAGTTTTTAAAGCAGCAACTAACGAGCTTAAAGTTAAACCTGAATCAATTATATCTTCAACTATTAATACATTTTTATTTTCTATATCTACATCTAAATCTTTTATTATTTTAACTGTCCCTGATGAAGAAGTTGATGTTCCATAACTTGAAACAACCATAAAGTCCATTCTTACATCTAAGTTTATCTCTCTTATTAAATCAGCACAAAAAATACTAGCACCTTTTAATATTCCAACTACTAGTAGTTCTTCTCCAGCATAATCTTTTTCTATTTGACTTGCTAGTTCTTTAACTTTATTTTTTATTTCTTCTGCTGAGTACATGACTCCATTTAATTTATACATAATTCCCTCCCATTAATGATGAATCATATTTATTATAACATATATTTTTCCTTTTTAAAATATTTTCATTCGTGTTTTTTATTACATATTTTATTGTATATTCCATTTATTGTATTAGTACAATATTCTTTTTATTTTTATACATATCTACATATATTAAATTTATACTATACTATATTAAGAATTAAAAAATTGGAGGGCTAATTATGAGTGTAAATCATGGTGCTAATTTATATGATTTGTCAAAAAAATATGGTTTTTCAAAAGATGAATTTTTAGATTTCAGCTCTAATATTAATCCATTTGGTACATCAACTTTAGCTAAGGAATATGTAATTAACAATATAAATATGGTCTCAGTTTATCCTGACCCAGAATACGGTGCATTAAAAAAATCAATTTCATCTTATTGTAACTGTAATGAAGAAAATATGGTTCTTGGAAGCGGTGCTACGGAACTTATATCTGCTTTTATAGGTACTATAGCTCCTAAAAAAGCAGTTCTTATTTCCCCAGCATATTCGGAATATGAGAAAGAACTTAAGAAGAATAATTGTGAAATAATTAAATATTTTTCTAGAGAATATAATGATTTTAAAATAGACCCTGTGGATTTAATAGATTTTATAAATGAACATGAGTGTGATTTAATTATCATCTGTAATCCCAACAACCCAACAGGTTTTTCTTTTTCTAAATTTGAAATAGAGGTTATACTAAATAGTACCAATGCTTTTGTTATGGTAGATGAAACTTATGTGGAATTTACAAATACTAATATTTATTCTTCTGCTCCTCTAGTAGACAAATATAACAACTTATTTGTAATTAGAGGTACATCTAAATTTTTCTCTACACCTGGAATTAGATTAGGATATGGATTAATTGGGAATGAAAATGTAAAAAATAAAATCAACGAAAATCTTGATTTATGGAATATAAATATCATTGCCTCTGCCATGGGCGAAATTATGTTTACAGATAAAAACTATATTAATAAATGTGTAAATACAATTTTAGACGAGAGAAATTATTTATATAATTCTTTAAGTTCATTTAATAATCTTAAGGTTTATGAAAGTAAAGGTAATTTTATATTATGTAAATTAGAAGATAAAATTATGACCGCTCAAAATCTTAGAGAAAAACTAATCCCGAAAAAAATTATAATAAGAGACTGTGAATCCTTCGATGGTTTAGATGAATATTACTTTAGGGTATGTGTGCTAACACCAGAAAACAATAGATATCTTATTAGTTCTTTAAAAGAAATTTTACTTTAAAAATAAAGGAAGCTGCTCCTAAAGCAACTTCCTTTATTTATTTTCATTTAAATATTTTATAATAGCGCCTTTAGCAGCTTCATCTGCTAAGTCATTATACACACTTTCATTGCTATGTGCCTTTACTTTTACAAAACAAATATTCAGTTCCTTACTTATATCTTCCATATATTTTACATATTCTTGAGTATACTCATTCTTTGCCTGCCACTCACCACTAGCCCACAAAGCTATGTTTTTTAAATCATGATATATAGCAATATTTTTATTACCTAATTCTTTAGCTTTATTCAATGCAACCTTCACTGATTCTAACTCTCCTACTATGTTCCACTGGTCCCATTTATCATATCCTGCATTATAATAAGTATCATAAGAATTTTCTTTAGGATTAAGAACAATTACTCCAGAACCAAAAACTTGATTACCTCTGTCATAACTTCCATCTACAAAAGCTATAAACTCATAATCATTTATAATTTCTTCTGGGTTTATATAGGATTTATAAGTTTTAACCTTTGCTGTACTTCTTATAGGTTTAACATCATAACCTTCCTTTAGCTGCTTTGTTGTTGTACTCGCAATTTTCTTAGATGGTGTTTTAGATTTTAACGTATCTTCATTTTTCACAACCTTTATATTGTTATCACCAATAAATTCTAATGCTTCCTCAATAGTTGGAAAACTTTTAAACTTTGCTCCTTTATATCCTGTTACTTGTGCAGAACAGTCAGCCCATGTTAAATATATTCCCGGGGTTTTTCCAACTTTTACTGCATAGTACTTCTTTTTTGACATATTCAATTTCCTTTCTTTATGTATTACAAACATATATAGATCG
>NZ_JANKBY010000405.1:0-2791 GCF_024621905.1 Terrisporobacter muris | reverse complement strand
CCGATCTATAAATATACACATTATTCCCATATTGTATCAATACAATTTTTCATAATATGAAATCATTGCAAATAAAAAATTCGCTCCGCTCATATCGCCAACGGCTTCGCCCGTTGTTTAAGTAACAAAATTGGAAATTAAAAGACCTGCTATAAAGCAGGTCTTTTAATTATCTATCTTCTTTTTTCATTTGTTTTTTCATTTCTTTTGCAAACTTAGTTTCTTCATACTTATCTTTCATGTCTTCTGCTATTTCTCCAGCATCTACTGCCATTCCTTTTACATCATTTTTTAAATCTTTTGCTGTATGTTTTACTGCATGACCTATTTTTTCAGCCATATGTCCAATTCCATCAGCTGCATGTTTAACACCATTACCTACTTTATCTACGCCTTTTACAACATCATCTTTTATATTTTCCATATCTTTTTTTATATCCATATTTATGCCTCCTATTTATTTCTTAGTTTTATCTTTCCTTAATTTATGAAAATTATTTATCTAAAAATAAATAGTAAACAAAACAGAATTCTTTTTACTTTCCATCTTGTAGTAAAGGTTATGACTTTTTAGTGTTTTACTTACTATATAAAGACCTAGTCCACTGCCACCCGTCTTTCTATTTCTGGATTTTTCTACCCTAAAGAAAGGGTTAAACACGTCACTTAAATACTTATTCTCAATTGTAATCCCAGTGTTTTCTATTTCAAATACTACTGTTTTGCTTGCTTTTGATTTATAAGCTTTAATAATTATTTTTTCGCCTTTTGGAGAATATTTAATTGCATTGTTAATTAAATTATTTAAAACTTTTATAATTTTTTCTCTATCTGCTTTTATATACAATTTATTTTCAACTTTATAAATAAGCTTTAAGTTTTTATCATCTATTAAGTAGCTTTGTCTATTTACCAATTCTTTAAGCATTTCACTTAAGTTAATAGCTTCAATTTTTAAGTCCTTTTCAAGTAACTCATTCTTTGATATTTCCATCATTTCATCTACTAATACTTTAAGCTCTTGAGTACTATCATAAGATTTTCTTAAGTAAGTTTCTCGATCCTTATATTTCCCCACATTATATATCATTCCCTCTAATTGACCGCTAATTATGGTTATTGGAGTTTTTAGTTCATGAGAAATAGTTGCTATAAATTCTTTCCTGTTCTTTTCTTCTTCTCTTTCTTTGTTAATAATCTCAATTAATGGCTTTGTTATAGTTTTAGAATAAATATAAGCCCCAAACAGAGCTATTAAAAAAGCTGAAATTATTATAAATGGAAGAATACTTCTAAGTACTGTGTTTGCCTCATCAATTGGTTGAAGTGGCATAACAATTTCTAAATGATAGAAGTCAGGGCTATCTTTTAACTTTATAGTAGCTCTTATTGTATATTCCTTTACCTGATTTGACATAGGAATATCTCCTGCATACTTATTAGTAATATGTTGTTCATTTTTCCCAAAAATAATAAATCCTTTATCATCTGTTAATATCATAGCAACATTTTGTTTTTTACCTAAAAAATAAAGTCTTCGTTGTAATTCATCTATATCATAAAACTTAGAATCTTCCACTATGGAATTTACACTATTTTTTAAAAGCTCAATCTTGTACTGGTGATAATATGCTGGCATAAAAAAGTATAAAGTTAAATAAATTATAAAGGCCAAAAATAAAAGAAGGCCCGATGTAATAGTAAATAACTTATATTTAATATTTAAATTATTCCAAAACTTCAATATCTTTTTCAAGAGTATAACCTATCCCTTTTACAGTTTTTATATATGGTAAGCATATTTTTTTTCTAAGGTTTTTAATATGAGCATCAACTATTCTTGTATCACCATAATAATCGTACCCCCAAATACTATCCAACAAACTTTCTCTTGTTATTACTTGAGGATATTTTTCTATCAATGTTTTTAATATGTTAAATTCTTTTAAAGTTAATTCTATATTTTTATCTTCCAATTGTACAGAATAAGTATTTAAATCTAATTTTATTTTTTCAAAACTTAAGTAATCATTACTTAGATTACCTTTACCTCTTCTAAGTACTGCTTTTACCCTTTGCATTAAGAGATTAAATGAAAATGGTTTTGTTATATAATCATCACACTCTAATTCAAATCCTTTTAGTTGGTCATTTTCTTCATCCAATGCAGTTAAAAATATAATTGGCACATTTGAACTTTTTCTAATCATTTTACACACAGAATACCCATCTAAATTTGGCATCATTATATCTAATAAAACTAAATCATACTCCTTTTTTTTAAATAATTGTATTCCTTCTAAACCATCACTGGCAAAGTCAACATCATAACCTTCAGCCTTTAAAAACTCTACTATTAACTCTTGTATATTAACATCATCTTCCATAACTAAAATAGATGTATTCATTTCATCACTCCTATAATTTTATATACCTATACTTTAATTTCTTGTTAAAAAATAAAAAATTCGCTTCTCTTGAGTCACGTGCCAGCTAAACACTTCATGTTGCCAACAGCTTCGCCCGTTTCTCAAGTAACAAAGTTGCTTTACTTAAGCAACTACGTATGCAAATCATTTTCATTTAAATAGATTTGAATTTTATAATTTATCCATAAGTCAGATAAAGTACAAATTCATTTAATGTAAAAATATTTGTACTTTTATATTATAATACATATATGAATTTATAATGAAATTTTTATCTAATATAGACATGTTTTATTTTACATTATTTCATACTAGCTATTTTTAATACTTTTACTTATTAAATCAAATTTATTATCAACCTT
>NZ_JANKBY010000404.1:0-2792 GCF_024621905.1 Terrisporobacter muris | reverse complement strand
CTATTTCACTGACTAATGGCAGTCTTGGATTAACAGAGGTACATTGATCATCAAATGCTTCTAAAGATAATTTTTTTATTGCAGAAAAATATTCATCTCTTTCTATTCCACATTCTTTAATACTCATCGGTTCATTTAATTCTTTCATCAGCTTTTTAATTGCTTCAATTAAATTTTTCACACCTTCTTCAACTGTATCTGTTTTTAATCCCAACATTTTTGCAATTTCACAATACTTCTTGTCCGATATAAATGATTTATATTTAGGAAATGCAGTAAACTTGCTTGGTATTTGTGAATTATATTCTATTACATAAGGTAATAATATGGCATTTGCCCTACCATGAGGTATATGAAATCTTGCTCCAAGCTTATGAGCTAAAGAATGATTTATTCCTAAAAAAGCATTTGCAAATGCCATTCCTGCCATACAAGAAGCATTATGCATTTTTTCCCTAGCCTCCCTACATTCAGCTGAGTCTCCACCTTTATATGATATTGGCAAATATTTAAATACCATTTCTATAGCTTTTAAAGCCATTGCATCTGTGTAGTCTGTAGCCATTACCGAAACATAAGCTTCTATTCCATGAGTTAATACATCTAGTCCTGTATCTGCAATAACTGATTTTGGCAAACTCATTACAAATTGAGGATCTACTATTGCCACATCTGGTGTCAATTCATAATCAGCTAAAGGATATTTTATATTTTTTTCTTTGTCTGTTATAACTGCAAATGAAGTTACTTCTGATCCTGTACCCGATGTAGTTGGAATAGCTACTAGTTGAGCTTTTCTTCCCAACTTGGGAAACTTATAAACTCTTTTTCTTATATCCATAAATTTAAGTCTTAAATCTTCAAAATTAACTTGTGGATTTTCATAAAATAACCACATGCCTTTTGCTGCATCTATTACTGAGCCACCTCCTAAGGCTATTATTGTATCTGGTTTAAATTTAATCATTTCCTGAGCCCCATCTAGTACCGTCTTTACAGATGGATCCACTTCAACCCCTGTAAATCTTTCTATCATAACTGGATTTCTTCTTTTTCTCAATCGGTATTCTATTTTTTCCACATATCCTAAGTCTTCCATTGTCCTGTCTGTAATTATCATTGTTCTTTCTGACTTAGGTAATTTTTCCAAATATTGAATAGAACCCATTTCATGATAAATTCTTTCCGGAACTTTAAACCACTGCATACTAACAGTTCTTTTTGTTACCTTTTTCAAATTAATTAAATTAATTGCAGATATATTATCTGTAGTTGAATTATTACCCATAGATCCACAACCTAGAGTTAATGATGGTGTATTCGAATTATATATACCTCCTATAGCACCTTGGCTTGATGGTGTATTTATTAATATCCTTCCTGTTTTAACTTTATTACTAAATTGCAATATTATATTATCATTATTTGAATGTATACATGCAGAATGTCCAAGTCCACCAAACTCGGTCATTTCAACACATTTTTCTATGCCTTCATCAGCATTTTTAACTCTTATACATGCTAAAACTGGGCTAAGCTTTTCTTTTGATAAAGGATAATCTTCACCTACTCCACTTATCTCTGCCACTAATATTTTAGTATCTTTAGGTATCTCAAATCCTGACATCTGAGCTATCGTATAAGCATTTTGACCTACAATTTTAGCATTTAATGATTTCGTTTCTTCATTTATAACAGTTTTTTCTAATAACTCTTTTTCCTCATTGTTTACAAAATAGCACTTATTCTTTTTCATTAAAGTAACTACATCTTCATATATCTCATCTTCTATTATTACAGCTTGTTCAGATGCACATATCATACCATTGTCAAATGACTTTGATAGTATTAAATCATTTACTGCTTGATCAATATCTGCGGATTTTTCAATAAAACAAGGAACATTCCCTGGACCTACTCCTAAAGCTGGCTTCCCAGAAGAATATGCTGATTTAACCATTCCTGGACCTCCAGTAGCTAAAATTATAGATATCTCCTTATGTTTCATAAGCTCATTTGATGCTTCTAAAGATGGATTTTCTATCCACTGTATACAGTCTTTTGGAGCTCCTTCTTTTATTGCTGCATCCCTTAATATTTTTGCAGCCTCAGCAGAACATTTTTGAGCTGACGGATGAAAGCTAAATATTATAGGATTCCTTGATTTTATAGAAATCAACGCCTTAAACATTGTAGTTGAAGTGGGGTTAGTAACAGGTGTGACCCCTGCAATTACTCCTATTGGCTCTGCTACCATCATATATCCTTCTTCATTGTTCTCTTCAACTATTCCAACAGTTTTTTTGTATTTTATACTGTTATAAATATATTCTGTTGCAAAAATATTTTTTGTTATCTTATCTTCAAAAATACCCATACCCGTTTCATCTACAGCCATTTGTGCTAACTCTATATGATTATCGAGACCTGCTTTTGCCATGGATTGAACTATTTTATCTATTTCTTCTTGATCCAAATTTAACATGTCTTCCATTGCCACATTAGCTTTTTTAACTAATTCATCAATCATATCTTCTATACTTACTTCTTCATTTTGATTTTCAACTTTTTTTATTTCTTTGCTCATTATGTTAATCCTCGCCAAATATAATTATTTTATTTAAGTTTGTTATATTTTTACGATTAATCACATATTTATACATTACTTCTGTAACATAAGTTATAACAGGGTGTCTTTCTTGTGGTGGATCTTCTATTACGCTCATATCTCTAATTCCACTAAGAGACATGTGTAGTGTTCTCGGAATAGGCGTTGCTGATAAAGTTAATAC
>NZ_JANKBY010000403.1:0-2794 GCF_024621905.1 Terrisporobacter muris | reverse complement strand
CTATGATTAAAATTTTAAATTCATTATGTTATTCTGTTATTGTTATTAACAGAAATAAACAAATACTATTTATAAATAAGTTTCTTTTAGAGCTGTTAGGGGTTAATGATGAGGATGTAATCGGAAAAAATTTATTCCAAATAATTTCTATTACTAATCATTCTTTTGATAAGCTTATAAATGAACTTCCTCAAAATAATAAGTTTCACTTTTATATAAAAAATAAAGAAAATAATTTTCATTCATTATGGGGTGAACTTATAGAAGATGATTTTAAAGGAGAGAATGCTTATTTTATAATTGGAAGGAGACAATATGATAAGCAGTATACAAAAAAAGATTTAGAAGATCTATTGGATCTAATGCAAGTAGAATGTTGTATCAAAAATACTAATGGAGAGTATATATATGTAAATCAACAATTTGCAGATAACTTATCTTGTGAAAAAAGTGAAATTATAGGAAAAACTAGCAAAGACTTTCTAAACAAAGAAGATTGTCATTTTCTTGAAAAGAAAGAAAAAATAGTAATAGATAAGAAAAAGATAATAAATGATGAAAATATTTATTTAACTGTTAATGAAAAAAAATGGTATAGTAATACCTTAGGACCTATTTTTGATGATAATAATAATATAAAATATATAGCTAATTGTAAATTAGATATAACACTCAGAAAGTTTTTGAATGACATATATCAAGTTGCTCTTAATCAAATAACTCAAATTACTTGTGACATAGGTGTTTTTGATACAGATAGAGAATATAAATCTTTAATTCAATATACCATAGAAAAACTAATGAAATTTTCAAAAGCTGATGGTATTTCTGTAATATATTTTGATAATAAAGACTTCAGTTTAAATGCTATTGCTCAAACTGGAGAAGTTATAGAAGAATTATCTAAGCAAGAATTAGGCAGAGAGCTCTACGAATTTATACATAAATATGGTGAAGGGATGATACAACTAGACAGTATTAAAATGAATAAAAAATGTATATTAGATAAATTCTCTGTAGTAGGCATTTATAATATGACTCTTGATAAAGACTATTCTGGTTTTATCATGTTGACATATAAAAAAGGCCATGAGGATAGATGTATGCCTATGAATTACTTAAAAACCATATGTTCATATTTATCAATAAATATAAATAACTGGAAGAAATGCAAATATATCGAGGCTGAAAGAAGAAAAGTTGAAAAAATAAATAATTCTTTAATGCAGTTTATAGATGTATCTGAAGATATGATTGCAACATGGGATTTGAATGGAAATCCCATTTATAATAATTATCAAATATCTAACATACTAGGTTATGATGATATTAAAAATATAAACTTTTTTGACATACTTCATCATGAAGATAAAGATCAAATAATTGATACGATGTTTAATAGTAATTGTGATTTTGGCTCTGTAACAAGTAGATTTAGATGTAAGGATAATAATTATAAATGGATAGATTGGAATTATAAAATCTTAAAAGAAGAAAATATGTTTTTTTCTGCAGGTAGAGATGTCAGTGATAGAATTGCCAATGAAAAAAGAAAGTTATTAGCACAGCAAGTTAAATGCATAGAAGAAATCAAGGATGAATTCATAGCTAATATAACTCATGAGTTTAGAACTCCAATAAATATTATTATGTCAACAATTCAACTTATAAGTTTGAACTTAGAGAATAATACATATAAACTTGATTATTTGCATGAACATATCAAATATTTAAAAACAAACTCTAATAGACTTCTTAGATTAATCAATAACCTAATAGATATTACTTATATAAAAAATGGTTATCACGAATTAAATATGAAAAATTATAATATAGTTGAATTAGTTGAGAATGTTTGCAACACAGTGATTGATAGCAAAGAAAATAATGATATGAATATTATCTTTGATACAGATTGTGAACAAATTATTATGGCATGTGACTGTGATGAGATTGAAAGAATTATTTTCAATTTATTATCTAATGCAGTCAAGTATAGTTTTTCAAAAGAACCAATTATGGTAAGTATTAAATCAACTGCAGATAATGTGAAAATATCGGTCAAAGATAGTGGTATTGGTATACCAAAAGATTACCTAGAAACAGTTTTTGAAAAACTAACTAGAGTAGATAATAATCTCACAAGAAACAACGAAGGAAGTGGCATAGGACTTACAATAGTTAAATCTTTAGTTAATTTGCATAATGGAACAATAGATGTGGAGAGTGAATTAGGGAAAGGTTCTAATTTCATAATTACGTTACCTATTAATGTAATCAAGGAAGGTGGAAAAATAAATATAGAAAAAAGTTGTGATCTTAACAATAAAATTGAAAAGTATGCTATGGAATTTTCAGATATTTATGTGTATAATTAATGATAATTATAAAAATATGTTAAAATAAGATAATTATTTTTAAGGAGAGACAACAATGGAAGATATGAACATACTTATAACAAATGAAGCTAAAAAAGAATTGGACAAACTTTTGGCTAGCAGTGATAAGACATGCATCAGAATTCTTACTAGATGTATAACAATGACTAGTGATGCAAAGGTTGACTTAGAATTGGATGAACCAAATGATAATGATAATTTATACGATGTTGATGGATATAAAGTAATTATAAATAAAGTTCTTGATTCTCAAATGAACTATATTACAATATCATTTGGTGGACTTTTAAGTCGTGGATCTTTCTGTGTAGATGTAGATTTTAATTTTTACTATTAAATTTAAAAAGTATAAAAATTTAAGGATTTTACCTTAAGTTTTTATACTTTTTTTATTA
>NZ_JANKBY010000402.1:0-2794 GCF_024621905.1 Terrisporobacter muris | reverse complement strand
TCTTTTTTATTTAAAATTATTAAATTGTTTTGAATTTTATGTATAAAGTAATTTGTTTTGGAAAAACTAGTACTATAAAATCAAACATACTCAATCTCCCCCATTTAGGCTTCTATTTTCCCCCATAAATAGAAGCCTTTTTTTATATAAAAATAAAGAAGGACTATTTATAATAGCCCTTCTTTATAGTATCATTGTCGAATATTAACTTATAAAATATTTTTACCTTCACATGTAAGTATTTCAAATCCCATAATTTTTGCTAATGTTGGTGCAATATCAACTAATCTTAATTCTTCTATATCTCTATTTTTTTCTATATTTATTCCTTCAATGTAGAATGATGCTCTCATATCTTTTAAGTTTTCACAATATCCATGTTGAGCCTTTTGAGCTGTATTACTATCTAAATATTCACCTAAAGTATCTTCCCTTACTTCATATCCTGGTTTAGATATTATAACGTAATCAGCATCAGGGAATCCTCTTCTAATTTCTTTAGCTTCTTCACCTGTTATTACTTCACTAATACCACTATTTTCATCTTCTAGAAGTTCCTTTAGCACTGCTTCTACTTTAGATTTTATTTCTTGATTTTCTTTATCTCTTAATCTTATTTGTCCTGTTCCTCCAGAACGTTGACACCATACATCCCAATTAATTAATTTGCCATTTGTATCAATTTCTATTAAATTATTCTTAACAAATATTATATTAGGTTTTATATCGTATTTGTTATCTATAGTTCCGTGATCTGAAACTACACATACTACCACATTATTATTAGTCATTTCATGTGCTTTTTCTATTAATTCTCCAACTAATGCATCTATTTTTTCAAGATCCTCTATAGCTTCTCTACTATATACTCCATTTATATGAGCTGTCTCATCATAAGCTGCATAATAGCATGACATAAAGAATGGTTTTTCTTCTAAGTGTTTTTTTATTTTGTTATCTAATATCCATAAAGCAGCTTTTTGTCTTATAGTATCACCCTCAATAGTTAAATCTGTTCCACCTGCAAATCTTCCTATTTCTTTTTCCATTTCTCTAACCATACCTTGTGGTCTACTTACGGCATCTATTAGTTTTCTATCAAGATGACTTCCATCTCTCCAAATTTCTGGTATATGGTAGTCTGATTTTGCTCCAACAGATACTGGAAATCCTACACTAGAAGATATATATCCATTTTCCTTTGCACATTCCCATAAATTTTTAGCATCCTCACTTACATACCAGTTCCATGCATCCATATGTTTTCCTGTTGGATCAAACACCTTGTTAGTATGCACTCCATGTGTTACAGGATAAGTTCCTGTAATTATAGAGTGATGACATGTATAAGTAAAAGTAGGAAATACACTTTTAACACCCTTTGATGCATAAGTTCCATTTTCTACAAAATATTTTTTTATATTAGGAAGATTAACTCCTATTTTTTCTGATTCAAATACAAACTCTGGTTTTAGAGCATCTATTGATATTAATAAAACGCTTGGTTTATTATTCATTTTCATTCTCCTTAACTTACTTTTTTATCTTCATTTAATTTATTAGTTACAGTTATTTCTCTTAACTTCTTATTAATTATAAGACCTATTATTCCAAATACTATTAATATAATAAACAATATTCTATACCCTAATAGTCCATTAAATTTATCTAAGATGCTTCCATATAAAGAATAGCAAAATATCAATGGCGAGTATCCAATAAAACTAGACAATGATATGGCTGCACCTGATAATTCTTCAGATATTCCAGCTTCTTGCATCGGTGCAAATAATAACGCTTTCATAGAATTGACCAAAATAGAAAATACTATGACAAAAACAAAGCCTACTATGATACTAATTTTTGATTTTGCTAATAAAATCATAATTATATTTGCAATTATTATTAATTTAAAACAAAAACAAAAATATCTAGATGTTGATTTAAACTTCTTATCCGCTAAGTATCCTCCTAAAGGACCTGCCATCATCTTAATTCCATATTGATTTACCGTCCCATAAATACCTATCACTACTACACCTATTCCGAATGTATTTTGTAAAAAAGGCATCATATAGGTTAATCCGCAATAAATAGCATATGCACAGAATATGTTTCCTGAAATTAACCATACTTCTTTTACTTTAATAACTTCTATTGGAAAGCTCATCTTTTTTTTATTCTCTTTTGCATTAACTTTTTCATCTTTATCTAATAAGATGAAAGCTAGAACTCCCATTAATATACAAGTAATTGAATAAAATAAAATTACATATTTAATTGAGCCATATATAGAAAATATAGATAGAGCTATAAATACTATTAATGTATCAAATAAACCTCTTCCAGCTTCAAAAAATCCAAATATACGCCCTTGTTCATCATCATTTCCAAGTTCGTTTACGCTTTTTACCAATACTGGCCAATAAACCATATCACTAAATAAAGCAAATAAAACCCATATAAACATAAGTCCATAATAACTTGGTAAAGTATATAAATATATACCCGTAAATCCAACACCTATAAGCGCGCAAGGTATTAATATCCTTTTAGATATTCTATCTATAAAATATATTGATAAAAGAAATCCAAATGTGCTAAATAAACCCGCCATAGACAATATATTGCCTAATTGAGTATGGCTTAAATTCAAGCTTTCTTGTATAGAAACATAAAATACATCTTGTATATAAGGTAGTTTATATACTACTCCTGTAGCCATTGTTAAAATTAAAAATATAATTTTTTTCTTAATTTTTCTTTTAGACTTCATAAATCATTTTCCTCTTCA
>NZ_JANKBY010000401.1:0-2796 GCF_024621905.1 Terrisporobacter muris | reverse complement strand
CATTATCTCCTTGTTTTTGTTATTGTAATGAGTATATTTTAACAAAGAGGTTATAAATTTTGTATTAAGATATAATAAAGGATATAAAGATTGTGTTAAGATTTTCTTTATATTACTAAAAAAGTATAAAAATTTACTTCGCTTAAGCTCTACGTAAATACTACACTTTAATCCCATGAGTGGTCACCTTAACTTTTATGTGAGCAATGATTTCACAAAAAAAAGAAGCCTTTAAGCTTCTTTTATTCATCAACTAGACGATATCCAATTCCCATTTCTGTAATTATATATTCTGGTTGTGCTGGGTCTTTTTCAATTTTTCTTCTTATACTTGCCATAAAAACCCTTAAGGATTGTGTTTCATTTTCCAAGTATGTTCCCCAAATCTCTTTTATTATAAATTTGTGAGTTAAAACTCTTCCACTATACTTACTCATAAGTACTATTATTTTATACTCAATTGGGGTAAGGTGAATATTTTCTCCTCTTACAAACACTTTTCGTTTTTCATAATCTATCTCCAAATCCCTAAGTTTAAATAAGGTTTTTTCTTCAATAGTATTATTGGTAGTAAAAGCATTTCTCAGACCTACTCTAACTCTAGCCAATAATTCTGAAATGCTAAAAGGTTTTGTTAAATAATCATCAGCTCCCATATCTAGTGCCTCAACCTTATCTCTTTCTCTGCCTCTTGCTGATACTACAATTATTTTTGCCTTTGTATTTTCTCTAATTTGTTTTATTACATCTATTCCATCCATATCAGGTAAACCTAAATCAAGAATTATTATATCTGGATTTGCAGAATATACAAGTGATATGGCATTACTTCCTAAATTTGTATCTATACATTTATAGTTTTGAGCTTCCAACGATACTTTTATAAACTTACTAATGGGATTATCATCTTCCACGACTAAAATTAATGGTTTTATCTCCATTTATGCCTCTCTTTCTATAGGTATGGAAAAGCTAAAAGTTGCTCCTCCTAACTCATTATTAAATACTTTGATTGTCCCTCCATGTGCCTCTACAATGGATTTACATATTGCTAGTCCTAAGCCAACGCCTCTTTGTTCATTTCCCGAACCTCTATTTTTTGTGAAAAATCTTTGAAAAATATTATCCAAATCTTCTTTTAATATTCCATTTCCATTATCTTTAACCTGAAATATTACTTTATCTTTTTCTTTTTCAATAATAATTTGTATTTCACAACCCTTAGGTGTATATCTAACACCATTTTGAATTAAGTTTACTAATACTTGCTCTATAAGCAAACCATCAATATCTATTAAAATAATCTCTTCTGGTAAAAACAATTTGATCTCATGATCATTGGAATATTTTTTTACCTTAGATATGGACTCCACAACTATTTCATCTAAAACTTCCATGTTTTTATTAATTTTTAATCTACCTTCATCTATCCTAGTCATACTAAGGATATTTTCAAAAGACTGACTAAGCCACACTGTATCATCATAAATATTTTTAAGTAAATCTTTTTTAATATTAGTTTCAAGTAAATCATAATTATCCATTATGGTAGAAACTGAACCTAATATGCTAGCAAGAGGGGTTCTTAAATCATGAGAAATTGATCTTAATAAATTTCCTCTAAGTCTTTCACTTTCAGCTTCTAAATTTACTAATCGGTTTTTTTCATATAATTCTTCTCTTTGTATAGCAAGGGCAAGCTGCGCACATATTGACTGTAACACCATACTTTCACTACTTTCTGTAGTTAATTTATCATCATAATATATACCTACTACACCTATTACCTTCTCATCATTTTTTATGGGATAGTAAGATGAATTTAGTTCCTCATAATAAGGTGTACCCTTGCCTACTACTTTACCTATTTCATAAGTATATTTTATTGCTTTTTTATCTAAACAACTTGAAAAAGTATATTTTAATTCCTCATCCTTTAAACTGTAAATATATTGTTCTTCATTACCATCATTTATAAGAATTATAATATCTTTTTTTAAAATTTCCACCAAACTTTCACCAGAAAAATCTAATACTTGCTTTTTATTTCTTGCACCTAAAAGTTTTTTATTACTTATATATAATTCTTCTATTGTTTTCTCCCTTAAGCTACAAGACTCTGCTTCCTTTTTCACTCTAGATGTAAGCGTACTAGTAATTAAGGCTGTAATTAGCATTATTAAAAATGTTATAGGATAATCTGCTCTATCTGCCATTAGTGTGTAGTACGGCTCTGTAAAAAAGAAATTAAATGAAAGAACACTTATTATGGACGCAAGTATTCCATAAACATATCCATTTGTAATACTGGATGTAAATAGTACTCCCAAAATATAAACTAAAATTATTGTTGCCTCATTTAAGTTTATATTCCAAAATACAAAGGATATAATAATATCTAGTATCATAATAATTATAGTTCTAAAAAAATCATCTCTATAAGTTTTAAGTTTCATAAAATTTCCCTCATACTAATTTTATCTTATTCTTCTATTATAAAATATTTCGGTGAAAATTTCTTCTATCAACTTATTTCTTCTCCATAATCTATATATTTGTCACTACATATATATCTAAAAGTTCCTAATCTTTCAAGGTTTTTTATTGGAGCAATAAAATCCGGTTCCAAATCACAAGCAACTCTATAATGCTTTCTTGCTCTATTAAAATCTCCATGCTTTTCATAATATATTCCCAATAGATTATGAATTTTTCCAGAAGATAAATCTTCAACCATTGCCTCTTTAATATTATTAATAGCTGCATCATAATCATTCATTTTTAAATAAAGATCGG
>NZ_JANKBY010000400.1:0-2815 GCF_024621905.1 Terrisporobacter muris | reverse complement strand
AAGTAGTGTGGATAAAGAGGTGTTAAAATGAATATGCAAAAATATAATCAAGAAAATCCTCAACTAGTTAATTCTATTGTTTGTGCTATAGATATATTAGGATTTTCGCAGATGATAGTTGATTCTTGTAATAATGGTAGTGGAAGTCAATTACTTAGGGAGATTAATTATCTTATAAATAAAAATAAACAATGTATCATTCCTAATAAATACAGTCAAGGTAAAATAAAAATCTATACTGACAATATGATTGTTGGATACCCAATTAAAGATGATGGTGAAGAGGAATTAGATGAAATATTAGATAATGTATCAGAGTATCAGTTCAACTTATCATTGGAAGGTCTTTTTGTTAGAGGTGGAGTAAGTGTAGGTGATTTTTACATAAATGAAGATATTGTTTTTGGTCCAGCTCTTTTGGATGCACATAATACTGAAAGTAAATTAGCCTGCTATCCAAGAATAATATTAGATGATAAAACAGTAACAAGACTACAAAAATATATAAATTATTATGATATAGCTCCACAACATAATAAAATACTTATAGATAATGATGGTCAATGGTTCTTAAATTATTTAAATACTATTTTTAAATATTATACTGAGTGCAATAATGAATATGAATTTGAGAGAATTCAATTGGAGTTACTGCTTAGACATAAAGAAAAAATAGAAGAAATGTTAGAAATACATAAGACAAATATAAGAGTATGGGATAAGTATGTTTGGACTGCAAATTACCATAACTATTTTTGTGATTTGAATTTTCCAGATAAAAAACAATTAAAGATATCTAGAAAAACTTTACTTTCTTGGCCAAGACAAATTTCAAATAATGATTTTTAAGTTAAATATATAATAAAAAACTCCGTCTCAAAATAAAGTGGATCCTATACAGTGGACACGAGAAAAAAACGTGTCTACTTGTATAGGATTTATTTTTATGTAAAATAGTTATAAATGAGTTGAATTATTATGAGTAAAAAATATTTTCAAGTGAAGAAATTAAGAAATTATCTATAAATAAATATGTTAAGAACATAACTGAAAAAGGAATTACATATACTAATGAATTTAAATTACATTTTATTGATGAATATGAAATAGGGAAAACACCTAGACAGATATTTGAAGATGCTGGATTTGATATTGATATAGTTGGAATTGAACGTGTTAAATCCTCTAGTCGTAGATGGCGAAAATCATATAGTGATAAAGGTGTTCTTGGTTTAGATGATACAAGAACATTAAATTCGTGTAGAACTCTTAATCGTGAATTAACATTAGAAGAAATTTTAGCAAAAAAAGATACTGAAATTGAATATTTAAAAGCGGAGCTTGAACTTGTAAAAAAGTTAGAAGTGAACGAAAGGCAGGTGAGAGATAATAAATTAAAGCCATCTAAAGTTTTTGAATTGATATATAATTTGATTTCTAAGTTTAATTTAAAAGAAATGACCAAACAACTATGCAAAATTTCAAATGTTTCCACTTCAGGATTTCATAAATTTCTAAATACACAGACCTACAGAAATACTAAGGAAGATAACGATTTAAAGTCAAGAGATATTATTTTAAAAGCGTTTAATCATCGTGGATATAAGAAAGGATCTAGATCTATAAAAATGACATTAGAAAATGAATTTGGAGTAATAATGAATAGAAAGAAAATCCAAAGAATAATGCGCAAATATAATATTATTTGTCCAATACGTAAATCTAATCCTTATAAACGTATAGCTAAGGCAACTAAAGAGCATAGGGTTGTTCTAAATAAATTAAATAGAGAATTCAAGTAAAATATACCACGGAAATTATTGTTAATAGATATCACGTATATGCCTTATGGCAATGGAAAAATGGCATATTTATCTACGATAAAAGATTCATCAACTAATGAAATATTATCACATTATTTATCAAAAAGTTTAGCTATAAAAATTGCTACTAAAACTATTGATATATTACTACTTTCTTGATACCACTTATAAACCTCATTCAATTTATCATTCATATCAGCATAATTTAATATAAGTTGTTCTAAAGCCTTGTTATTTACTTGATCTCACCGTACTACTATTTTACTACTTTCTTGTTTTTGTGTATTTGTGGTGATTATTTCTTTATCTTTTGGCTTAACTATTTCAATAGTATTTTCATACTGATTACTTCCCTTATTTAATTCATATCCCACTTTTTTAAATCTATTTGATACAGTTTTTCTCGAACTAATTATATTTTCATTATCTAATTTTGATAAGCTATATCCTTCTTTAAGTTTTTTATTTACAAATGCTATTTGATCCATAATATCTAGTTTATTAAATATATCCTTATCCATTTTATCACCTCAAATAAATTATAAACTACTTTTTTATTACTTTTGTAGTAATTAATATATAGATCTACTTTTATGTAAATCCTTATCTCTCACCCTTTGTAAAATTTGACACTTTATCTTTAAACTTGTTATCTGATATATCTGGTATTTCCATATCCCCCTCAAATCCAGATGTATCTTCCTTAGAATATTCATGTAATTCGTATTCATACTCAAAATCTTTTAATGATTTTTAACTTTATCCATAGAAATTTATTTAAATGGTTTATTTATCAATTCACCAAAATAATCTTCTAGACTAACATCTCCTTTTGCTGTGCATCCAGTCACAGACATTATAATTACCAACCCCATAATTATAATTTTTTCATCTTCTGTCCCACTCGTCTTTTGCTTACCATATTTTAGCTATAAATTATCTTATCATATTGCTCAAATATAATATATATTGCCAAAGTATAATTCAAAATA
>NZ_JANKBY010000003.1:0-40125 GCF_024621905.1 Terrisporobacter muris | reverse complement strand
ATCATTTTTCTATACTATTTAAATTATTTCGTAAAATCAAAGAATTTTACTTTTTATTTTTTAAAGTTTTAAATGACTAATATTGACTTTATTATACATGAATACTACAATTATCTTAGTTAATTTAAATAATTAAATTTTAGATTAATTAATTTGTATTTACAATAGGGGGATTTATTAATGGATCAAATTAAATTACAAAGAATTATTACATCAATGAAGGAAAACGATATTCCTCAATTAATAGTAGCTGATCCAGCTTCTATATGCTATTTAACAGGACGTATGCTAAACTGTGGAGAAAGAATGCTTGCACTTTACCTTGATGTAGAAGGTAATCATAAATTCTTTATAGGTAAATTATTCCCACAATCTACTCCAATTGAAGGAGCTGAAATAGTTTACTTTGATGATACTGATGATTATGTAGGTATGTTAGCCAACTGTATGAGAGAAAATACTGTAGTTGGTATAGATAAAGTATGGCCAGCTAAGTTCTTATTGCCTTTAATGAGTAAATTAAATGCTACTAAATTTATTGATGGATCATTTATAGTAGATGATATACGTCAAATAAAAGATGAGAAAGAGCAAGAATTAATGAGAGCTGCATCTAAATTAAATGACAGTGTTATGGAAAGATTAATGCCACTTGTTAAAGATGGTTATACTGAATTAGAAATGGCAGATAAAATATTAGAAATGTACTTAGAAGGTGGGGCTTCTGGTCACTCTTTTGATCCAATAATAGGATATGGTGCTAATGCTGCTGATCCTCATCATGAATCAGATAACTCTAAAGGTAAGTTTGGAGATTCTGTTGTTCTTGACTTAGGTTGTGTAAAAGATGGATATTGTTCTGATATGACTAGAACAGTGTTTATTGGAGAAGTTTCTGAAAAAGGTAAAGAAGTATATGAAATAGTTAAAGAAGCTAACTTAAGAGGTATAGCTGCTTGTAAACCTGGAAACAGATTCTGTGATGTAGATAACGCTTGTCGTGACTACATAACAGAAAAGGGATATGGAGAGTACTTCACTCATAGAACTGGTCACTCTATAGGAATGGAATGCCATGAATTTGGTGATGTTTCTTCTGTAAATGAAGCTATTCTAAAACCAGGTATGGTATTCTCAGTTGAGCCAGGTGTATATTTACCAGGTGAAGTTGGAGTTAGAATAGAAGATTTAGTATTAATAACTGAAGATGGATGCGAAGTATTAAACAACGTAACTAAAGATTTAATTGTTATAAAATAAATATTATTTTGATGATATAAAAAATCGGAAGCCTAGGCCTCCGATTTTTTTATGCAAATTTTTAGTAACATGAATTCTTAAAACTAATCTTAATACTATTTTAATACTCCTCCCCTAAGTCTTAATACCTTTTTAAACTTTAGATTTTTATACTTAAGTTATAAAAAAAGGAGGTATGAGTAATGCAAATACTAATTTGGATAATTGGTTTAATTGCAACAATTTTATTAATTTACTACTTTGTAATTCTTATGGGAGGAGATAAACAATGACATCTACTATCTTACAATATTTTATTTATTTAGTAATTCTTGTAATACTTGCCATACCACTTGGTTCTTATATAGGCAAAGTAATGAATGGGGAAAAAGTATTTTTATCAAAACTTTTATCACCTTGTGAAAAATTCATTTATAAAATAATGAAAATTAAAGATGATGATGAAATGAACTGGAAAAAATATACTGTATGTGTTTTAGTATTCAACGGAATTGGTTTAATATTTCTTTTTCTACTTCAATTGTTTCAAGGTTATTTATTTGGTAATCCACAAAAAATTCCAGGAGTATCATGGGATTTATCTTTAAACACAGCAATAAGTTTTGTTACAAATACAAACTGGCAAGCCTACAGCGGTGAATCTGGATTAAGTTATTTAACTCAAGCTCTTGGTCTTACAGTTCAAAACTTTGTTTCTGCTGCAACAGGAATAGCCGTATTATTTGCTTTAATTCGTGGATTTATAAAAGTTAAGTCAAAAGGACTTGGTAGTTACTGGGTTGATATGACTAAAATAATACTTTATATATTAATACCTTTAAATGTAGTTATTTCTATTGGACTGGTATCTCAAGGCGTTGTTCAAAATTTCAAATCAGCTGAAACAGTTCAACTAATTGAACCTATTGCTGTAGATAATGAAGGTAATATTATTGAAAATGCAAAAATTGACTTAAAAACTAATACGGTATCTGTTAACAGAAAAATAGTTAAAGATGCTGAAGTCATAGACGAAGAAATTATTCCTCTTGGACCTGCTGCCAGTCAAGTAGCTATAAAACAAACTGGTACTAATGGTGGTGGTTTCTATGGTGTGAACTCAGCTCATCCTTTAGAAAACCCTACAATAATTTCTAATTTACTTGAAATGATTTCTCTTTTATTAATACCTACAGCTTTATGTTTTACATTTGGTAGAAATGTTAAAAACAAAAAGCAAGGTATTGCAATTTTTATGGCTATGTTTATAGTTCTTGTAATTGCTCTTGCAACTGTAGCTGTATGTGAACAAAATGCAACTCCTCAACTTGCACAAAATGGTGTTGTTGATACAACTACTATAAATCAATCCGGTGGAAATATGGAAGGTAAAGAATCTCGTTTTGGTATAGTTGCTTCTTCTACATGGGCTACATTTACTACTGCTGCTTCAAACGGTTCTGTAAACTCTATGCATGATAGTTATACTCCTATTGGTGGAATGGTAACCATGTTACTAATGCAACTTGGGGAAGTAATATTTGGTGGTGTTGGATGCGGATTATATGGAATGTTAGCATTTGCAATATTAACTGTATTTATTGCTGGTCTTATGGTTGGTAGAACACCTGAATTTTTAGGTAAAAAAATTGAACCTTATGAAATGAAATGGTCAGCACTTGTTTGTCTTGCTACTCCTATTGCTATATTAGTTGGTAGTGGAATTGCATCAGTATGGCCAACTATTACAGATAGTCTAAATAATTTGGGCTCTCATGGATTTTCCGAAATACTTTATGCTTATTCATCAGCAAGTGGAAATAATGGTTCTGCTTTTGCTGGATTTGGAGCTAATACAGTATTTTTAAATCTTACATTAGGATTATGCATGTTATTTGCAAGATTTATACCAATAATAGGTATCATGGCTATTGCAGGTAGCTTAGTTCAAAAGAAAAAAATTGCTACTACATCAGGAACATTATCTACTACTAATGCTATGTTTGTATTCTTATTAATTATGATTGTTTTATTAATTGGTGCTCTTAGTTTCTTCCCTGCTTTATCACTTGGACCAATTGCTGAATATTTCAGTTCAATCTTATAGGAGGTGCTTTTAATTGAATAATAATTCACAAGGTGCTCTTTATAGTAAAAGTATGATTAAAAGAGCTATAAAAGATTCATTTATAAAATTAAAACCAAAAACACAAAAAGAAAACCCTGTAATGTTACTTGTTTATATATCCGCCATATTAACTAGTTTACTTTGGATAATATCTTTATTTGGAATTAAAGACGCTTCATCTGGATATACCTTAGCCATAGCTATAATACTTTGGTTTACAGTTATATTTGCAAACTTTGCAGAAGCTATAGCTGAAGGTAGGGGCAAAGCTCAAGCTGATACTTTAAGAGCTAGTAAGCATGATGTAGATGCTTATAAAATTGTATCTTTAGATAAAAAAGATAAATTTACTGTAGTTCCATCTGCTACTTTAAAAAAGGGTGATCTTGTAATTGTTAAAGCTGACAACCAAATCCCTGCTGATGGTGAAGTTATTGAAGGTGCTGCCTCTGTTGATGAAAGTGCTATAACTGGTGAATCTGCACCAGTTATACGTGAAGCAGGAGGAGATAGAAGTGCAGTCACTGGAGGTACTACTGTAATATCAGACTGGATAATAGTAAAAGTTACTAGCGAAGAAGGTGAAAGCTTCCTTGATAAAATGATTGCCATGGTTGAAGGTGCTTCAAGAAATAAAACACCAAATGAAATAGCACTTGAAATATTCCTTGTTGCTCTTACAATAATATTTATTTTAGTAACTATGTCTCTTTATACTTACTCTGCTTTTAGTGCAAATCAATCAGGCATAAATAATCCAATATCCATCACTACATTGGTTGCTTTGCTTGTTTGCCTAGCTCCAACAACAATAGGTGCCCTACTTTCTGCTATTGGTATATCAGGTATGAGTAGATTAAACGCTTCCAATGTACTTGCAATGAGTGGCCGTGCTATAGAAGCAGCTGGAGATGTTGATATATTAATGCTTGATAAAACAGGAACTATTACTCTTGGTAATCGTCAGGCCAGTGAATTTATTCCTGTAGATAATACCGCACCTAAAGATTTGGCTGATGCTGCACAATTATCATCTTTAGCTGATGAAACTCCAGAAGGTAGAAGCATTGTAATTCTTGCAAAAGAACAATTTAATATAAGAGGTCGAGATCTTAATGATAAAAATATTAATTTCATTCCTTTCTCTGCTAAAACTCGTATGAGTGGCGTTGATTATAATGGAGATGAAATTCGTAAAGGTGCAGTAGATGCAATAAAAGACTATGTTTCTCAATTTGGCGGTGTATATAGTGATGAATGTGATGAAGTTGTAAGAAAAATATCTAATCAAGGTGGTACTCCTTTGATAGTTACTAAAAATTATAAAATACTTGGAGTAATACACTTAAAAGATGTTATAAAAAAAGGTGTAAAAGAAAAATTTGCAGACTTAAGAAAAATGGGTATTAAGACTATAATGATTACGGGAGATAACCCTCTTACTGCGGCTGCCATATCTGCTGAAGCTGGCGTTGATGACTTCCTTGCAGAAGCTACTCCAGAAGGGAAATTAGAATTAATCAGAGATTATCAAAGAAAAGGCCATTTAGTTGCCATGACTGGTGATGGAACAAACGATGCTCCAGCTCTTGCTCAAGCTGATGTCGCTGTTGCAATGAACTCTGGTACACAGGCTGCAAAAGAAGCTGGTAATATGGTTGATTTAGACTCATCACCTACAAAACTTATAGATATAGTTCGTATAGGTAAACAACTTTTGATGACTAGAGGTAGTCTTACTACATTCTCTATAGCAAACGATCTTGCAAAATACTTTGCCATAATACCTGCTCTATTTTTAGGATTATATCCTCAACTTTCTGCATTAAACATAATGAATCTTCATAGTCCACAAAGTGCTGTTTTATCAGCAATAATATACAACGCTTTAATAATTGTTGCTTTAATTCCACTTGCTTTAAAAGGTGTTAAATATCGTGAGGTATCTGCTGGTAAATTACTTTCTAAAAACTTATTAGTTTATGGTCTTGGTGGTATAATAGCTCCATTTATATTTATAAAAATTATAGATGTGTTATTGACTTCTCTTGGTCTTGCTTAATGATATTGTTATGATATATCAATTAACATAACTGATAATGAAAAATAGTTAGATATATTAATCTGGTTAGATAGTGTATCTTCTCTAGAATCATTCATAAGAGCAGTGAGAATCCCTTTTATTCCTGCTTTTATTATTTACTTAATCTCATAAGGAGGTATAAAAATGAAATCTATTTTTGCTAAAGGATTATCATCCTTTATAATTTTTACTATACTTTGCGGTGTGCTATATACAGGTTCTATAACATGTATTTCTCAAATCCTCTTCCCTTCCAAAGCAAATGGAAGCATTATTGAAGTTGATGGAAAAAAATACGGTTCACAATTAATAGCTCAACAATATACAGATGAAAAACATATGTGGGGACGTATAATGAATTTAGATACAGAAACATTTACAGATAAAGATGGTAATAAAGTAGTATACTCCACTCCATCTAACTTAAGCCCCGCTAGTGATGAATATAAAGAACTTGTAGCTCAAAGAGTTGATAAAATAAAATCTTCTCATGAATATAATAAAGATGAATCAATCCCTGTTGATTTAGTAACTTGTTCTGGTAGTGGATTAGATCCTGAAATTTCATTAGCTGCTGCAAAATATCAAGTTAAAAGACTTGCTACTAATAATAATATGACTGAATCAGAAGTTGAAAATATTATTGATAAATGTACTAACAAACCTGTTTTAGGAATACTTGGTGAAACTACAGTAAATGTATTAAAAGTTAATTTAATGATAGATAAAATACTTTTATAAATCAAAAAATCAAAAGCAAAGCTTATAAATATATTAGCTTTGCTTTTTGTAACTTTGATAATATAAATTTTACACAAATTTAATACAAATCTTTATATAATCTTTATACAATCATATAAAACTATAATACTTTCATAACACATGTTCTGCTAAACTTATATCAAATTCTGTTTTGAGGTGCTTATTATGATAGATAGACAAATAAACCCAGATAAAATATTAGAAAAAATAAATTATGAGGAAAATATTAAACAAAAAGGTCATCTTAAAATATTTTTTGGATATGCTGCTGGTGTTGGTAAAACTTATGCCATGTTAAAAGCTGCTCACAAAGCAAAAGAATCTGGCATTGATGTAGTTGTTGGATATGTTGAACCTCATGCAAGGCCAGAGACAAAAGAACTTTTAAATGATTTAGAAATTCTTCCAACCCTTACTATAAAATATAAAGAAATTAATTTAAATGAGTTCAATATTGATTTGGCAATAAAAAGAAATCCTACAATTATATTGGTAGATGAATTAGCTCATACAAATGCTGCTGGATGTCGTCATTTAAAAAGATATCAAGATGTAAACGAGCTTTTAAATTTAGGTATTAATGTTTACACTACTGTAAATGTTCAACATATAGAAAGTTTAAATGATATTGTATCTTCCATAACTAAAGTTATTGTTAGAGAAAGAATTCCCGACTATATCTTCGATAATGCCCATCAAGTAGAGCTTGTAGATATAGAGCCGGAAGAACTTATTAAAAGATTAAATGAAGGTAAGATTTATGCGTCAAATCAAGTAAAAAATGCCCTAATTAATTTTTTTAGTATTGAAAATTTAACAGCCCTTAGAGAAATTGCTTTAAGAAGAACTGCTGATAGAGTTAATAAGATTTCAGAAAAAGTAAAACAAAATGATAGTGCCAATTATTTTACTGACGAGAAAATCCTAGTTTGTCTTTCTTCTTCTCCTACTAATAGCAAAATTATCAGGAGAGCTGCTAGAATGGCTTCTGCTTTTAAAGGTGAATTTATTGGATTATTTGTTGAAACATCCGATGATGAAAATATGAGCGAAGAAAATAAAACTAGATTAAGAAATAATATTCATTTAGCAGAACAACTTGGTGCTAAGATAGAGACAGTTACAGGAGAAGATATTGCTTTTCAAATTGCTGAGTTTGCAAGACTTGCAGGCATATCTAAAGTAATACTTGGTAGAAGTAGTAGTAAGAAAAAATATTTTTGGGCCAAATCACCTTTGACTGAAAAACTTACTTCTTATGCTCCTAATTTAGATATTTATATTATCCCAGATACATCAACATTAAGTTATCCGTCAAATTCAAAACTTAATATTAAATCAAAATTAACTTTAAGAGATTTGGCTATATCTTTTTTTATTTTAACTTTAGCTACTATCATAAGTTTTATATTTTTTAACCTTGGATTTAGTGAATCAAATATTATTACTTTATATATCTTAGGCGTTTTAATTACAGCAATACTTACAGAAAATACCTTGCAAAGTATTCTCTCTGCACTTATAAGCGTTCTTGTATTCAATTTTTTCTTTACTGATCCAAGGTTCACTTTTAACTCTTATGATGCTGGTTATCCTGTAACATTTGTTATTATGTTTATCTCAGCTTTTTTAACAGGCTCTTTAGCTTCTAAAATAAAACGTCAAGCTAATCAATCTGCTTATACGGCTTATCGTACTAAGATTCTGCTTGAAACTAATCAACTTTTACAGCAAGAAGTGAAAAAAGAAGGGATCATAAAAGTTACAGCAATACAATTATCAAAGTTGTTAAATAAAAATATTATATTCTATAATTCAGAAAATAATCAATTATTAGAGCCTGTTATATTTTCACCTTCTGAATACACTTATGATACTTCTAGATTTGTTACATCTAATGAAAAAGCTGTAGCTCAGTGGGTATTCAAAAATAATAAACATGCTGGTGCAACTACAAATACCCTAGGTAATTCTAAATGTTTGTATTTAGCAATAAGAGTTAATAAAAGAGTTTACGGTGTAGTGGGTATCGCCTTAGAAAATGATTCTTTAGATGCTTTAGAAAATAATATTATGTTATCCATATTAGGTGAATGTGCTATTGCGTTAGAAAATAATTTTATACGTAAACAAAGAGAAGAAGCTGCTACTTTGGCAAAAAATGAGAAATTGAGAGCTAATTTACTACGTTCTATTTCTCACGATTTACGAACTCCCCTTACTAGCATATTTGGTAATTCAGAAATGTTATTAAAAGATAATGAAATTATTTCTAAAGAGAAAAAAATTCAACTTTATTCTGATATTCATGAAGACTCTTTATGGTTAATTAATTTAGTTGAAAATTTACTTGCTGCTACTAAAATTGAAGACGGTACTATGAGTCTAAATATAAAACCTGAACTTATGGAGGAAGTAATAGATGAAGCTCTTAGACATATAAAAAGAAAAAGTATTAATCATTTTATAAAAGTTACTACTTCAGATGAAATGCTTTTTGCAAAAATGGATTCAAAATTAATAATACAAGTAATAATAAATATTGTTGATAATGCACTTAAATATACACCAGATGACTCTCATATTAATATTAATACACAAAAATATGAAGACATGGTTCTAGTAGAAATTAGTGATGATGGTAATGGCTTATCTGACGAAGACAAGGAAAAAATCTTTGATATGTTTTATACTGTTAACAATAAAATTGTTGATAGCAAACGTAGTTTAGGATTAGGATTAGCCCTTTGTAAATCTATTATTTTAGCCCACGGTGGGGAAATAAACGTAAAAGATAATAAACCTTGTGGAACAACATTTTCATTTACATTACCATTAGAGGAGGTAAACTTATATGAATAAATCATTAATTTTAATAGTTGAAGATGATAAAGCAGTTAAAAATTTAATATCAACTACATTGGAAACACATAATTATAATTACCACACTGCTTCAAATGGCGAATCTGCCATATTGGATGCAACATCTAATAATCCAGATGTTGTTTTTCTTGATTTAGGACTTCCTGATATAGATGGTATCGATATTATAAAAAAAATTCGCTCTTGGTCTAACGTTCCTATTATTGTAATAAGCTCAAGAAGCGAAGATAAAGATAAGATAGATGCCTTAGATGCTGGTGCAGATGACTTTATTACCAAACCATTTTCTGTTGATGAACTTCTTGCAAGGCTAAGAGTTACTTTACGTAGGTTAAATAATGTACAATCTAATTCAAATTTAGAAAGTTCTCTTTTTAATAATGGTGACTTGAGTATAGACTACGCTAGTAGATGTGCTTATAAAAATAATGAAGAATTACATCTGACTCCTATTGAATATAAATTGCTTTGTTTACTTGCTAGAAATGTTGGAAAAGTTTTAACCCATACCTTTATGACAAAGGAAATTTGGGGAAATTCTTGGGACAGTTATGTTTCTTCTTTAAGAGTTTATATGGCTACTCTTCGAAAAAAAATTGAAAATGATACTTCTCATCCTCAATATATTCAAACACATGTAGGTGTTGGATATAGAATGATAAAAATTTAATAAATAAAAAGGTCAAAGCGCTTAAGCTTCGACCTTTTTATTTATATATTAATGTTATTTTGTGTGTCTACTTTAATTTATTTTTAATAGTTGCTTGTGCAGCTGCAAGTCTAGCTATCGGAACTCTATATGGTGAACAAGAAACATAGTTTAGTCCTGTTTCATAACAGAATTCAACTGATGCAGGATCTCCTCCATGTTCTCCGCATATTCCAAGCTTAATATTATCACCTTTTTCTTTTCTAGCTAGCGTTGATGCCATTTTTACTAATTTACCAACACCATTTTGATCTAATACTTGGAATGGATCTTTTTCTAGTATTTCTTCATCTACATATTGCCCTAAGAATTTTCCAGCATCATCTCTAGAGTATCCAAATGTCATTTGTGTTAAGTCATTTGTCCCAAATGAGAAGAAATCTGCTTCTCTTGCTATTTCATCAGCTATTAAACAAGCTCTAGGTATCTCTATCATTGTACCTACTGTATATTTTAAGTCTACATTACTTTCTTCTATTATTGAGTTTGCAGTTTCAGCTATAATATTTTTAACTACTCTAAATTCATTTAATGCACCTACTAAAGGTATCATTATTTCTGGTTCTACATTTAATCCTTCTTTTTTAACTTCAATAGCAGCATTTATTATAGCTTTAGTTTGCATTACAGCTATTTCTGGATAAGTCACTGCCAATCTACATCCTCTATGCCCAAGCATAGGGTTAAATTCAGCTAAATCAACTATTCTTTTTCTTATTTCGCTGGCATCTATATTCATATCTTTAGCAAGCTCTTCTATTGTTTCATCATCATGCGGTAAGAACTCGTGCAAAGGTGGATCTAATAATCTTATATTAACTGGTCTCTCACCCATAACCTTATATATATCAATAAAATCTTGTTTTTGCATAGGTAGTAGCTTATCTAAAGCTTCAACTCTATCTTCTACAGTATTTGATAATATCATCTTTCTAACAGCAGATATTCTATCTTCATCAAAGAACATATGCTCAGTTCTACAAAGTCCTATACCTTCTGCTCCAAAATCTACAGCTGCCTTTGAATCTCTTGGGTTATCTGCATTAGTTCTAACTTTCATATCTCTAATTTCATCAACCCAGTTCATTAACTTTTCAAAGTTACCTGTCATAGATACTTCTGTTTTAGCTACTTCTCCTAAATAAACAATACCTGTAGATCCATCTAGAGATATATAGTCTCCTTCTTTTAGTACTAAATCATCTTTTCTGACTTCCTTAGCAGCTTCATCAACTTTGATTTCACCACATCCAGCAACACAACATTTACCCATACCTCTTGCAACAACAGCAGCATGAGAAGTCATCCCCCCCCTTGCAGTAAGTATACCTTGTGAGCAAACCATTCCTTCTATATCTTCTGGAGATGTTTCTTGTCTTACAAGTATAACTTTCTCTCCATTTTTTGTAGCCTCTGCAGCATCTTCAGCTGTAAAATAAATTTTACCACTTCCAGCTCCTGGTGATGCTGGTAATCCTTTAGCTAAAATAGTTGCTTCTTTTAATGCTTTATCTTCAAACTTAGGATGTAATAATTGATCTAATTGCTTAGGTTCAACTCTCATTATAGCTTCTTCTTTAGTTATTAAACCTTCTTCTACTAAATCCACAGCCACATTTATTGCAGATGCTGCTGTTCTTTTACCATTTCTAGTTTGTAAAAAGAATAATCTACCTTTTTCTATAGTAAACTCGACATCTTGCATATCTTTATAATGATGTTCTAATGTTTTAACAGTATCTATAAATTGTTTATAAATTTCTGGCATTACTTCTTCAAGTGTAGCTATAGGCTCTGGAGTTCTTATACCTGCAACAACATCTTCACCTTGTGCATTTATTAAGTATTCCCCTAATAACTTATTTTCTCCTGTAGCAGGATCCCTTGTGAAAGCAACTCCTGTACCTGAAGTATCTCCCATATTACCAAATACCATTGATTGTATATTAACTGCTGTTCCTAAATCATTTGGAATATCATTTAGTCTACGATATATTATAGCTCTTGGATTATTCCAAGATCTAAATACAGCTTCTACAGCTAACATTAATTGTTTTTTGGGTTCTTGTGGGAAGTCTTCTCCAACTTCTTTTTTATATATTGCCTTATATTCTTCTACAATTGCTTTTAAATGTTCACATGTTAAATCTGTATCAAATTTGAAATTATTCTCTTTTTTATATCTATCTAGTACATTCTCAAATTTATATTTTTGAACTTCCATGGCAACATCAGAAAACATTTGAATAAATCTTCTGTAACTATCATACGCAAATCTCTCATTATCAGTTGCTTTAGCTAATGCCTTAACTGTATTATCGTTTAGTCCAAGATTTAATATAGTATCCATCATCCCTGGCATTGATATAACTGCACCAGAACGAACAGACACAAGAAGTGGATTTTCTTCACTTCCCAATTGCTTATTTAGGTCTTTTTCCAAAGATGATAATTTTTCTTCGATTTGGTTTATAATTTCTTGTTTTATTGTTTTGTTGTTTTCATAGTAATCGATACATGATTCAGTTGTTATTGTAAACCCTGGAGGCACTGGAAGCCCTATTTTAGTCATTTCAGCTAAATTAGCTCCTTTTCCTCCTAATAATGATTTCATTTCTTTACTGCCTTCATCAAAGCTATAAACGTATTTAACACTCATATCACGAATCCCCTTTAAAATATTTATTTATGCAAATCTTTAAAAGATTTTAATTAGCTGTGTGTATTTTTTTCTTTAAACCATTTTCTTTCATAATATCTAAAATTAGTCCAGCAGTCTCTTCTATTGCTTTATTGGCAACATTAATAACTGGACAAGATAATTTTTTCATTACTTTTTCAGAGTAATCTAACTCTTCTAAAATTCTATCTAATTTAGCGTAATTTGCACTACTTGATAATCCAAGGGCTTTAAGTCTCGCTTGTCTTATCTCATTAAGTTTTTCTGGTGTATTAGTAAGTCCTATTATTTTTTTAGGATTTACCTCATATACTTCCTTTGGTATTGGAATCTCTGGTACTAAAGGAATATTAGCTACTTTTATATTTCTATTTGCTAAGTACATACTAAGTGGAGTCTTTGAAGTTCTTGATATACCCACTAAAACTAAATCAGCTTTTAATACTCCTCTTGGATCTTTTCCATCGTCATACTTAACTGCGAATTCTATTGCTTCTATTCTTCTGAAGTACTCTTCATTCATCCTTCTGATTATACCAGGCTCTCTTTTTGGAGATTCACCTATTTTTTCTGTTAAAATATTTAATATTTGAGACATCAAATCTACACAGTGTAAATTTTCTTTTGAACAGAAATTTTCAACAATATCGCCTAAATTTTCACTTACTAAAGTATATACTATTATGGCATTTTCATTTTTAGCACTTTCTAATATTTCAAGAAGAACTTCCTTGCTAGATACATAGGGAAATCTTCTTACATCATAAGATTCTTCTTTTATATCAAATTGCGATATAGCTGCCTTAGCAACTTGTTGTGCAGTCTCCCCTATGGAATCGGATATTGCATATAATATAAAACTCTCCATATTCTCCTCCTTAATTGTCTACAATCTCTAAGAATAACTTTGTAATGTTTGTTTTTGATATTTTTCCTACTACCTTACTTTTATCATCTATATTTTCAACTACTGGAATAGAGTCGATTTCATGTTCTATAATTTTTTTAGCAACTACAATAACACTATCTTCTTTTTCTACTGTAATAATATTAGGAGTTCTAGTCATTATCATTCCTATAGGCATCTTATTCATATCTGCGCCACCTATAGTTGCTTTTAATAAATCTTTTCTCGAAACTATACCACATAAACTTTCATCATCATCTATGATAAAAATACTCCCCACATCTGATAAAAACATGTTTACTATTACTTCATATAAACTATCATCTTTTTTAGCTATTACAGGAATACTCATGATATCCTCGACCTTTTTATTTTTCATGTCGTTTCCTACTAAGTTAAGTTTATTTATTCCTGCATAGAAGTAACCTACCTTTGGTCTTGCATCTAATATCCCCGTCATTGTTAGAATAGCTAAATCTGATCTTAATGTAGCACGAGTAACATTTAACATAGAAGCAATTTGTTCACTTGTTATAGGTTCATTTTCTTTTACTATTTCTATTATCTTTTGTTGTCTTTGATTTAGTTGAATGACAATCACCTTCTTTCAATATGCTATACTTTTTATCCGTTACACCTTATATAGTATATTATATATCTATATATGCTATTGTGTAAATAGGTTTTTTCATTATTTATGATATATTTTTTATTATTTCTATGGATTATACACTTAGTTTTTACTGTAGCATTAATATTAATACATACTATATTAATTTATGCATAGTATTTGTGTCGTACTAAATATTCCCAGTCAAAAACGCCTTCCTTTATTTTGTGTTCAAAAGGAAGGCCATGATTTTTATAAAGTTGTTTATTTATAAACTATCTTAGATAAATCACAAATTGTAAGCATTGTACTATAAATTTGTTTTAATATTCCAAGTCTATTTTCTTTTATTGCTTCATCTTTATCCATTACCATTACATTATCAAATAAATTATCAACTAATGGTTTTAATGTTGCAAAAGCATCTAAAGCTTCATTATATTTCTTATCATCTAATAAACTTTCCACATTTGATTTTATTTCTTTGAAGCTATTATATAATTTAATTTCTGCATCTTCTTTTAACAATTCTTCTTTGACTATATCAGTAGTTGCCTTCTCTGCTAAAGTAGAAACTCTGTTGAACGCAGTTAACATTTCAACTAGTTCATCTTTTTGAAGCCATCTATTTAATTCAAGGGCTCTTGTATGTATATCCGATATATCATCTAAATTATTATTTAATACTGCGTCGATAACATCGTATCTTATTCCTAAATCTTTAAATAAATTTTTAACTCTTTCAACAAAGAATTCAACTATTTGAGAAGCGACTTCTTCTTTATTAAATTCTAAGTTAGAGTAATTATCTAATGCTGCATTTATTAAGTTATTTAGGTTAACAGATAATTTTTTATCCAATAATATAGAAAGTATTCCTAAAGCTTGACGTCTTAGGGCATAAGGGTCTTGAGAGCCTGATGGTTTTATTCCTATCGCGAAGAATCCTGCTATGGAATCTAGTTTATCTGCTATAGATAAAGCTATACCTGTATCAGTCTCAGGTAATATATCTCCTGCAAATCTTGGTAGATAATGCTCAAATATACCTTGGCATACTTCTTCATTTTCTCCACTTACTTTTGCATAATCTCTTCCCATTATACCTTGAAGCTCAGTAAACTCAAATACCATATTAGTTACAAGGTCAGCCTTACAAAGTTTTGCTGCTCTTGAAGTATTTGTAGCACTTTCACTCATATTTAATTCATCAAGTATAACTTGTGATAATTTTTCTATTCTTAAAGTTTTATCGTAAACTGTACCAAGTTTAGCTTGGAATACAACTGTATGTAATTTATCAACAAAGCTTTCTAAAGGCTTTTTAGTATCTTCATTATAGAAGAATAAAGCATCAGCAAGTCTAGCTCTTAATACTTTTTCATTACCAGCTTTAACTAAGTCTATTCTATTAGAATCACCATTTCTAACAGCTATAAAGTTTGGTAATAGCTTTCCATCTTTTAATACTGGGAAGTATCTTTGATGTTCTTTCATAGGCGTAGTTACAACTTCTTTTGGTAACTTAACATATTCTTCATCAAACTCTCCATAAAAAGCAGTTGGATATTCTACTAAGAATGTTATTTCTTCTAGTAAATCATCATCAAACTCAACTTCTCCACCTAAAGACTTAGCTACTTCTATAGCTTGCTCTTTTATCATTTCTTTTCTCTTATGTTGATCTAATATAACAAAATTCTTTTCTAACTTTTCAAAATAATCTTCTATTGAGTTTACTTCAAATTCTTTTTCCCCTAAGAATCTATGACCTTTAGTCATATTAGAAGATTTTACACCTTCTAAATCTACGTCTAGTACTTCATTGTTTAATAAAGTAACCATCCATCTTATCGGTCTAGCAAATCTCATGTTTTTACCACCCCAACGCATAGCCTTAGGGAATGTTACATTTTTAATTGCTTCCGGAATTATGTCTTTTAATACTTCTTTAGTATCTTTTCCTTCTTGCTTAATTGTACCAAATAAGTATTCACCATTACCTACTTGCTTAAAGTATACATTCTCAGAATCTAATCCTTTACTTTTCATAAATCCAAGAGCAGGTTTTGTGAAGTTTCCTTCAGCGTCTACTGCTATTTTCTTAGCAGGTCCTTTAACTTCTTCTTCTAAGTCACTTGCTTTATCAGCTAAGTCAGCTATAACAAAAGTTAATCTTCTTGGTGTTGCATATTTTTTTATTTCTTTAAAGCTTACTCTTTCTTCTTTAAGTAGTTTACTTAAATTATTTTCTATTTGATCTAATGTAGTTTGTCCAAATCTTGATGGTAATTCTTCTACCCCAATCTCTAATAAAAGGTAATTATTCATTATTTGTCACCTTCCTTTAACAGTGGATATCCCATTTCTTCTCTTTGTTTAACATAAAGTTCAGCTACAGCTTTTGCCATATTTCTAACTCTACCTATAAATGAAGCTCTTTGACTAACACCTATAGCTCCTCTAGCATCTAATGTATTAAAAGTATGAGAACATTTTAGTACATAGTCATAAGCTGGAACTACAAGACCTCTGTCTATTATTCTTAATGCTTCTTTTTCATATGTATCAAATAAATTAAATAACATATCTGCATCGCATTCATCAAATGAATATGTACTATTCTCAAATTCAGCTTGCTTAAATACGTCACCATAAGTTATGTTATCATTCCATTTCAAATCGTAAACACTATCTACATCTTGGATATACATTGCAAGCCTTTCTAAACCGTAAGTTATTTCTCCAGTTTCTAATTCACATTCTATACCACCAACTTGTTGGAAATACGTAAATTGAGTAACTTCCATACCATCTAACCATACTTCCCATCCAAGTCCCCAAGCTCCAACTGTAGTTGATTCCCAGTTATCTTCAACAAATCTTATATCATGTTCTAATGGATTAATTCCTATAGCTTCTAAACTCTTTAAGTATAATTCTTGTATGTTTTCTGGAGATGGTTTTAGAATAACTTGGAATTGGTGATGTTGATATAATCTATTTGGATTTTCTCCATATCTACCATCTGCAGGTCTTCTTGATGGCTCTACATAACAAACACTCCATGGTTCTGGACCTAATGATCTTAAGATAGTGTTAGGGTTCATTGTTCCTGCACCTTTTTCTACATCATAAGGTTGCATCATGATACATCCTTGCTTAGACCAGTAACTTTGAAGTGCTAGTATCATATCTTGAAAATTCATATTAATACCTCCTAAATTTAATTTCTTAACTATTTATAGCAATAAGGCCTTCCGTATCCACGAAAGGCCTTTTAATACTTCGTTTATATTTGTAAGAATAACAAAACATAAAAAATTTGTCAATAAACTAGCTCATTATTTGTTATTCTTCATCCTTTTTTTCTCTGTAGTCGTTTTTATTAAGGTCAATTATAACTTCGTCATTATTTGATTCATTTTTATCTTCTGTGTTTTTATTTTTCTTATCAACAGCTTGCTTTACATCTTTAGCAGCAGAGCTTACCATATCTTTAATTATAGTTAACTTTTCTTCGCTAAATTCTCCTAAATCAACTGTTGTGCCTTCATCTTCATTTTCAATTTTTATTCTATATTTTGCAAGTACTGATGCTGATAAACCTATGAGTGATAATATTGGTGCAAATACTACTCCTACAACTCCAACAGTAATAGGTACATTAATTATAACTTTTCCATTTTTTTCAACAACTATACGTACTACATTGCTTTTTCTTATAAGTTCTGTAATTTCTTCTTTCATTTTATCTGAATCTTTTCCAAATACATCTTCAAAGGTTTTTTTATCTTTCTTTTCTCCTGCGCCTGTAGAATTATCTTGTAATAAAATTATAGCATCAACCACATCTCCATCACATTTGAGAAGAGCTTCTTTTACCTGAGCATAAGTTGCGTCTGGCACTCTCTCCATCACCTGATCAATGGACTCTATAGTTATTTTACTCATTTATTCCACTCCCTTTTTATTTAGACTTTTTAAAACATTTAGTGATTTTTCATTTATATTTCCTAGATATTCATTCATGTAGATATTTAAAATCTTATTTAGCTCATTTATTAGATATTTAGATACCTTTGCTTTTGAGCATGAAAGTATATCATTTTTTAATATATAATCCATAAGTTTTGTCGTAGTTACATTCATATTTAGGTTGTGGTCGAAATTATCACTACATTTTTCACATAATATTCCACCTTCATATATATTAAATACTGGACTTTTAAAATCACTATTATAGCAACTTACACATTTATTAACAATTGGTTTAAATCCTATATAATCTAAGAATTTAAGTTCAAAGCATAAACTCACATATTCCATATCTATATCCTCTTCACAAAATAAATAAAGAGATTGAGCAAGCAATATAAAGAGTCTATTATTAGATTGATTATCAACAATAAAGTTATCTATTAATTTTAGTATATGAGTTGCATAAGAAAAAGCCTCAAAATTATAAGATAAGTTATAAAAACTTTTTATAATTTCACTTTGGGTTACTCTATACATATTTCCTTCTTTTTTTAATGTAAAATTAGAGTATGCAAATGTTTGTGAAGAAGATAATAAAGAACTTTTACTTTTCTTAGCTCCTCTAGCTATTGCCGCTATTTTTCCCAGTTTCCTAGTATATATAGTTAGTATTAGGTCATTTTCTTTATAGGTAACTGATTTAAGTACTATACCCTGGGTGTTTAATATTACCATTACTTATCTCCCTTTTATTCTTTCTTTTTAAGTAAGGCTTTATGATTATTAATATACAAATAAGCTTCTATACTTCCACTTTTTTTAAAAAATTGCCATATCATATCATACATATTATTGCCCCCTTCTTACATTATTTCTAATTATTTTTCGTAAGAATAGAGGAAATAATTCATATCTTTTGAATACAATTTTTTACAGGAACATAGTTGTTATTAAGAAAAATATACATATTCCTATAAAATCAAGTATTACAGAAACTAGAGGTGCAGATACTATAGAAGTATCTATATCTAATTTCTTTAATAAAGCAGGTACAAAAGCTCCAATAGTAGCTCCAAATATCATATTTATAAGTATCGCTACTCCTACAAGCAATGCAATACTTTGATTATTTATTATAATATATGTTCCTGCTCCTCCTATTAGCCCACAGAATATACCTGTTACTATACCTACTAAGACTTCCTTTAATGTATTATTTAAAGATGTCATATCTTTATTTGATAATGTCATTATTGTTATAGATGATGATTGCATACCTATACTTCCACCTAAACATAATATAACTGGTAAGAAGAAAAGTATTTTTACATAGGTTGAGTCAGTTCCAATAAAATTTAACTTAGTTAAAAGTATTGTTGATAGTAATCCCATTATTAATATTATTATTAACCATGGCATTCTAGCTCTAACAGAAGAAGTTACTTGTTGAAGCGGTGTAGCATTTTGATCTTCTGCCACATCTCTTTCATGTTCCGAAGAGCCAGCTAGTTTATATAAATCTTCACTTGCTTCTTCTTCCATTACATCTATGATATCATCCACTGTTATTATACCTTTTAATACTCCATGTTTATCTATTACTGGTATAGCAATTAAATCATATTTTGATACTAATCTAACTGCTTCTTCTCTATCTTCTTCTACATCTATTGAAATAATATTTTCACTCATTAAATCTTCTACAATAACTGAGTCCCTAGCTGTTATCAATTCTCTAAGAGATAAAACACCAACTAGTTTTTCATCATTATCAACTACATAAATATAATATATTGTTTCTGCATCTAAAGCATTTTCTCTCATGTGATCTATTGCTTCTTTTGCAGTCATATTTTTATTTATTTCAATATAACCAGGAGTCATAATACCACCAGCTGAATCTTCATCATATACTAACAATTCTTTAATATCATCAGCATCTTCTTTACTTAAAAGATTCATTATTCTATGTCTTTCTTCTTCTTCTATTTCACTTAAAATATCTGTCAAATCATCTAATGACATTTGCTCTAAAATATTTTTTCCATGTTCCTGATCTATATTAGATAATAATGATTTAAAAAATTCTGGACCACTTTCCTCCAAAATAGAAGCAGACATATCTATTGGTAATACTTCAAATAATTTTATTTTCATATCTTCATCTAAGTTTTCCATTACATCAAAAATATCCATAATATGATATTCTTCTAGTAACTCTCTTAAATCTAATAATTTATTATTTTCAAGTAAGGATATAACATCCCTTAACAAATCCCTGGAATCTTCCTGTTTCTTATCCATATAATCCACCTTTATTTATCATTGTATCCAAAATTACTTATGTAATTTTGCGAGTTTCTCCAATTTTCTTTTACCTTTACCCATAACTGAAGATTTGCTTTTGTTCCTAAAAGTAATTCCATATCTTCTCTTGCTGACTTCCCTATTCCTTTTAGTTTTCTACCATTCTTTCCTATAATTATACCTTTATGTGAACTTCTTTCGCAACATATCACAGCTGAAATATCTACTATATTTTTATCTTTTCTAAATTTCATTCTCTCTATTTCTACTGCTACTCCATGAGGTACTTCATCATGAACATAGTGTAATACTTTTTCTCTTATTAATTCTGCCACTAATACTCTCTCTGGTTGATCTGTAATCATATAATCTGGGAAGTATTTTGGTCCTTCTTCAAGATACTCTCCTATTACCTTCATTAATTCTTTTACATTTCTTCCCTTTAAAGCTGATATAGGCACTATTCCTTTAAATATTCCTTCATTATTGTACATTTCCATTAATTTAAATAAATCAGCTTCTTCTATTTGGTCCATTTTATTTATAACTAATATTACAGGAGTTTTTATATTTCTTAACTCTTCTATTATCATTCTATCTCCTGGCCCTATTTTTTTAGACTCATCTACTACATATAAAACTACGTCTACATTCTTAAATGCATCCGTTGCTTGATTTACCATAAATTCTCCTAATTTAGTTTTAGGTTTATGGATACCTGGTGTATCTAAAAATACTATTTGCATTTCTTCATTTGTGTAAACTGCTTGTATAGTATTTCTTGTTGTTTGAGGCTTATCACTCATTATCGCGATTTTTTCTCCGACTACGTTATTCATTAATGTAGATTTCCCAACATTTGGTCTACCTACAATACTTACAAATCCTGATTTAAACATATATAATTCTCCTGACTTTTCTTTTGATTGTTTATATTATTGTTCATTTTTTCCCGTGTATATACATCTATTCGTTTCACTAATATTTTTTATAAAAATTAAATAAACATCTAATATTATAACATATTTTAATAAAAGTTAATTATTTTTAATTGGAAAACTAACATAGCTACTAAAATGCCTAATAATCCACCTGCAACTGTCTCCCAAAATGTATGTATTTTTCCTTCTATCCTACTTTGTGCTACTAATACTGCCATAATATAGCCTAAGGCTGCTACTACAGGTCTTTCAATCAACATTGCTATTGATGTGGCTATTGCAAACGCAAGAGCTGCATGACCACTTGGCATACCTCCTTTAAGTGGAGTCCCTGTAGATGTTAGTGCTTTTACAACAACTACACATATTAGTACTAATACAATACATATTAAGGTAACATGAGGATCTGATTTCCTTATAGTAAAAATTAATGATTTAGATAAATCTGTAAATTTATCATAAAATATAAGATAACCAACTGCCACTGCATTTAAAGCTGATATTAATACTCCTCCAGCTGCCACGTCTTTCGCTATTTTAGCTAGTTTATGATACTTGTCTGTAACTAAATCAACCGTATTTTCTATAGCAGTATTAAACATTTCAGATATTATAACCAAAGAAATAGATAGGATTAGTATCATCATCTCCAGTTTACTTAAATCAAAAAACAAACTTACAATCAATACTGATACTGCTATAAAGTAATGTATTTTCATATTTCGTTCATATTTAAATGTATATAAGATACCCTGAATAGCTGCATTAAATGCTTCTATAATATTAGGGCGAGTTTTTTTATCTTTCATAAAGATTACTCCCTTGTTATCCCAAGCTTATTTAAGATATGTTCTTCCTTTTCTCTCATTTCTTTTGTATTTTCTTCTGTATCATGGTCATACCCTAATAAATGAAATACACTATGACACACTAAAAAACAAACTTCTCTTTCAAAACTATGGTTATATTCTTTACTTTGTTCAAAAGCTCTTTCTAAAGAAATTACTATATCTCCTAAAGATTCTTCTCCAAAATCCACATCAAATTCTTCATCTACTAAAAGAGGAAATGATAATACATCTGTAGGTCTATTTACCCCTCTAAAGTCACGATTTAATTGGTGTATTTCTTTATTATCAACAAATGATAAACTCACTTCATAGTCATCGTCGTATCCTTCATAATCTAAACATTCAGATATAATATCTTTTATTTTTTCTATTAACTCTTCTGTTACGTCTAATTTATCTTGTCTATTGTCTATAATTAATTCCATTGTTCCACCTTCTATTGTCTTATTTTTTTGTACCGCTATCTTTTCTTTTCATTTCTTGTTTTTTATTTAGATTAAATTCTTCTTTGTTCTCAAATTTTTCATAAGCTCTTATTATCCTTTGAACTAACTCATGTCTTACAACGTCTTTTTCGCTTAGTTGAATACTGCCTATACCACTTACATTAGCAAGTATTTTTGTCGCTTGAACTAAACCACTCTTCTTATTACTTGGAAGATCTGTTTGAGTTATATCTCCAGTTACTACAGCCTTTGATCCAAATCCAAGTCTTGTTAAGAACATCTTCATCTGTTCTGGTGTAGTGTTTTGAGCTTCGTCTAATATGATAAAGGCATTATCTAAAGTTCTCCCTCTCATAAAAGCTAGCGGAGCAACTTCTATAGTTCCTCGTTCTAAATATTTATTAAACCTATCAGCTCCAAGCATGTCAAATAAAGCATCGTATAATGGTCTTAAGTATGGATCTACTTTATCCTTCATGTCTCCAGGTAAAAAACCTAAACTTTCTCCTGCTTCAACTGCTGGTCTAGTAAGAATTATCCTACTTACTTCATCATTTTTAAAAGCTCTCACTGCCATAGCTACAGCTAAATAGGTTTTTCCTGTTCCTGCTGGTCCAATTCCAAAAGTTATATCATTATTTCTAATTAAATCAACATACTCCTTTTGCCCTAAAGTTTTAGGTTGTACAGGATTTCCTTTTTTAGTTAAAATTATTACATCTTCTAACTCTTTAATCTTTCTTTCACTGCCTTCTAATAATAGGGATAATGAATAAGTTATACTTTGTTTATCCAATGACTTACCTTTAACTACTGAGTCATGCAACTCATTCATTAGCCTAAGTGCCAAGTCTACATTTTTTTCTTCGCCCATTAATACAATATTACCTTCTCTAAGTATCACATCCATATTTAGAGTGTTTTCTATTAATTTTATATTTTCATCAAAGTTTCCAAATAACTCTCTTTCAAACTTTTCTTCTGATACCATAAATTTTTTTTGTATGATCAATTGAAATATTCCTCCTTAAGTGATATACATTTTATTAATTTTCTTTATCATTAGTGTTAGTTTTTATATCTTCTTCTTTAAATTCATTTCTTATATCATTAATAGGTCTATTTTGAGGATTTGAACTCTTTTGTTCTCCCTCTTCTTGCTTTTTCTTTTCTAAATTAGACTTAATTATAGCTTCTGCCTCGCTTTTACTTAATATATCCAGTTGAGCTATATCTTCACTTGTAGTCACTGTCACTATATATTCTACCATACTTTTATTTACATTATATTTATCCTTTGAATCTACAATTCTTGCTGATACTGGTATTGTGTAATCCAACTCTTTTAATACAGCTCTAGATAGTTCTTCTTTTACTTTTTTAACATCTATTTTATTTTCAACTTTTCTTACTTCATAAAAAGTACTTACTGTTATTTTTATAGGAAATGTGTAATCTCCTAATTTAAGTTCATGTGTTTTATTTTCAATTTCATAATCCTTATATTTTATGTTTCTCAATATTTTATATTTTTTATCATAGAAACTTATGGTATAAACTTTTTTCTTATTATCAGTTCTTTGATTTTTAATATCTATGTAATTTGAAGATTTTTTTGCCTCATAAAAAGTTGTTGCCCAAACTTCTGGTAAAGCTGTAGTATTAGCTCCGTTAACTAATACATCTCCCTTTTTAACTATGTCACCTTCTTCTACAACGGCCTCACCGCTTCTAGGAACTACTTTTTCTATTATACCATCTTTTGTGGCTATAATATTACAATAATTAGAGTTTTCTTCTGAATTTTGACTTTCATCTTTTTTAGTAATATTTACGAATATGTTAGTTCCTTTAACATTTATTGATACGTAGGCAATTTGTTTAAATTTGCTCATTATATTGTCTCTTACGGTTTTTCTATCTATGCTTTTTTTATATATTCCTGGTTTAACTCCTTGTATGTAAAGCTCCTTTTTTAGAGCCGTTTTGTCTATCCCCTCTGGAGCTGTAATATACACATCTGTGACAAACTGCGATGTGGACATCAATATGATTAAAGAAATTATTGCACAAATAACCATTCCTCTATAAGTATATATTCTTTTCGCAATAAAAGGAATGCCTGTCTGTTTTTTAACCTTAATATTAAATTTATTACTTCTATGAATTTTTTTTAATTTTCTATAGTTATCTCTGTCAATATTAAATTGAATTTTCACTTTTTCTATCCTATTTACATTGTAAACATATATTTTATTTCTTATAAGGTAATTTAAAAAGCTTTCTGTATCTAACCCTTCTACAACAATTGTGTAATATCCTCTTACGAAACTTATCACTACTATCTCCTCCTAATCAACATACTCTAGGGAGTATATAAGTCCTTTTATTCCAATTTCTTCTGTTTCTATATACTTTAATAAAAGCTTATCCCCAGTTATTTTTATTGTTTTAACTTTAGTCTTTATTTTAATTAAACTAGTGTCATAAGTTATAATTGATAAATAGTTTTCTATCTTTACAAATGTATTACCTACTAAAGTAACCGTCGGTTGTGTTACTTTTAAATCTGGTGATATATCCATTATGAAAATCCCCTCCCTCTTGTATATTCTATTAATGTATCCCTTTAAAATTTCATGTTTTTTATATCTTTATACAAAAAAAACTGAGAATACTCTCAGTATTTTTCCTTGCATTTATCTACTTATTTATAAACCATATAAAGTAATTAAGGACTATAGCATAAATTAACCATAGAATATATGGTATGTTTAAATAAGCTGCAATCGGTTTAATATTATAAAATTTATAAACCATTATTACTACAAAAACAAAAAGTAGTATTAAGTCTACTAAAGCTGTTAATCTAAGTTGAAATCCGAAAAACAAAATAGACCATAAAAAATTTAGTCCTAACTGAGCCCAATAATAAAACATGGTATCCTTTATTTTCGATTCATTTTTCTTTTGTGATAACATTATGTAAGATGATGTACCCATTAATATGTATAGTATAGTCCAAACAATAGGAAATACTATGCCTGGAGGTGCAAAGCCCGGTTTGATAAGTTCATGATAATATATTATGGTATCTACCCCACTTATAGCTTGGGCTAAAATACTGCTTAAATATCCAACAAGTACTGGAATCAGCACACAGCATGTATATTTTTTAACTTCCTTTACTGATATAATCAACTTCTTACCTCACTTTCAATTATTATTCTTATGTATTTCTATTAAATAAATATGAATAATAAGAAGTGATTATGAGTATTTATTTATTAATTACAACATAAAAAAACCTAGAGATCACTCCCTAGGCTTTTATCTATTGTAAATTTTTCTTTACTAACTCATTTATTAGTTTTCCATCAGCTCTGCCTTTCACTTTAGGCATAATTGATGTCATAATTTTTTTCATATCTTTCATAGAAGTAGCTCCTACTTCAGATATAGTAGAAATTACAATTTTATTTAATTCTTCTTCGCTTAATTGTTGAGGTAGGTACTCTTTTAAAACTTCTATTTCTGCTTCTGCCTTACTTACTAAATCTTCTCTTCCAGCTTTTGCAAACTCCTCACGAGAATCTCTAGTTTGTTTTAATTGCTTTGCAATAAGATCTACTATCTCGTCATCTCCTAATTCAACTCTATTATCAACTTCATATTGTTTAATAGAAGCTCTTATTAAAGTTATAACAGATTTCTTAACAGTATCTTTATTTTTCATAGAAGATTTTAGATCTTCTTGTAACTTTTGTTTAAGGGACATTCCCCTCACCTCTTTATTTCTATTTACTATCTTTTAGCGTTTTTTCTTCTAGCTGCTTCAGCTTTTTTCTTACGTTTAACACTTGGCTTGTCATAGTGCTCTCTTTTTCTCACTTCTGACATTATGCCAGACATTGCACATTGACGTTTAAATCTTCTTAAAGCACTGTCTAATGTTTCATTTTCTCTTACTCTTACTTCTGACATTCTTTTTCCCTCCCTCCGATTTCGCGAATTATGCTGGGACTGTAATTTGATTATATCTGCATCACTGCATTACAACCTCACACTTTGTTTATTATAAACTAAAATTAAATTTTTATCAAGTATTTAATTATCTATAATTTTAAATTCTTTATAAAAAAACTATTTTTCATTTGCTTCATAATTAGGTAACTTTTTACCCGCTAGTACATGATAATGAAGGTGCTTAACTTCTTGACCTCCGTCGCTTCCACAGTTATTAATTATTCTAAATCCAGCATCACTAAAACCTTTATCTATAGCTATTTTATTTATAACTGAGTGAATGTGTGCAACAATTTCTATTTCTTTATCTGAAATATCTAATATACTATCGTAATGTTTTTTAGGAACAATTAGTATATGGTGTGGTGCCACAGGGTTTATGTCATTAAAAGCTAAAACTTTATCATCTTCATATACTTTATCACATGGTATGTCTCCATCTATTATTTTACAAAATAAACAATCCATTTTTCCACCTCCTAACTATTGATTATAAACCTAAAATTCTACATCTTATACTAAAATTCCTTCTACATATTCATCTTTTACTTCTATAATTTTAACTTTTAGTATTTTTCCACAAATATCTTCATTAGAAGTAACAATAGTTTTTAAATAATTAGGAGTTAATCCTTCATATTTATTTTCTCCTACTTCTTGTTCAAATAATACTTCAAACTCTTTACCAACCATTCTTGTTGCCATTTTCTCAAAGTTTTCTTTATTTAATTTCAGAAGTTTTTCACTTCTTTCATGCTTATCTTGTGGAGAAACTTGATTTTCCATATCTGCTGCTTTAGTTCCTTTTCTTGGTGAATATTTGAATATATGCATTTGTGATAATTCAATATCTTTTAGGAAATTATAAGTCTTTTCAAATTCTTCTTCAGTTTCACCTGGGAATCCAACTATTACATCTGTAGTAATCGCTACATTTGGAATTTCTTCTCTTAATTTATTTACTATTGTTTTATATTCTTCTGTTGTATATCTTCTATTCATTCTTTTTAATGTTTCATCACATCCACTTTGTAATGATAGATGGTAATGAGGCATTACTTTTTCCATGTTTGATACTTCATTTACAAATTCATCTGTGAATAATATAGGTTCAACAGAACTTGTTCTTATTCTCTTTATTCCATCGATTTCATTTACTCTCTTAATTACATCTAGAAGATTTGTATTTTCTTCTTTTAAATCTTTTCCATAAGAAGCAACATGTATACCTGTTAATACTACTTCTTCGTATCCATTTTCAGCTAGAGTTTTAGCTTCATTTACTATACTTTCCATATCCCTACTTCTTACTTTTCCACCTCTTGCGTAAGGTATTATGCAGTAAGTACAGAATCTATCACATCCATCTTGTATTTTCATAAATGCTCTAGTTCTCCCATTAGACTGGCTTATTTCAATTTCCTCGAAAGCTCTAACTTTCATTATATCATCAACTGTAGAAGCTTTTTTATCACCTTCTACAACTTCTAATTTTTTAATTTCATCAACTATAGTTCTTCTCTCATTAGTTCCCATTACTAGATTAACTTCTTCTATTTCAAGTATTTCTTCTGGAGATACTTGAGAATAACACCCAACAACTGCTATTATAGCATTTGGATTTTTCTTTTTCATTCTTCTTATATATTGACGTGATTTTCTATCACTCATATGTGTTACTGTACAAGTGTTTATAACATAAACATCTGCATAATCTTCACTATCAACTTGTTCATATCCATCTTCTTTGAACATCTCAAGCATTGCTTCTGTTTCGTATTGGTTCACTTTACAGCCTAAAGTATAAAAAGCTACTTTTTTCATTATATATTTCCTCCTAAGTCACTTAGCTCATATAAAACTATGGATGAAGCAACTACAGATGCAGTTTCTGTTCTAAGTATTCTAGGACCTAGAGAAACAACTTTTCCATCTATATTTTGAATTTTTTCAATTTCGTCTTCTTCAAATCCACCTTCTGGTCCAACAAAAATTCCAATTTTATTTGCACTAGAATCTTTTAAGCCTTCCTTTATAGAGATTGTCCTTTCATTTTCGTAAGGACAAAGGTTCAAATCATTATTTTTCATATCTTCTAATGCTTCTTTAAAAGTTAAAACACCTGTAAGTTTTGGTATTTTCCCTCTTTTACTTTGCTTTGCAGCTTCGTAAATGATTCTTTCCCATCTTTCCATTTTCTTATCTTCTTTTTTGTTGTCTATTTTAGTTACGCTTCTTTTAGTTTGTACTAAAACTATTTCATCTACACCTATTTCTGTTAATTTTTGAAGTATTAACTCCATTTTAGTTCCTTTAGGCATACCTTGATATAACTTAACCTTTAGGCTAGATTCACGTTTTATATTTACTGTTTCAATTATGTCTAATAATATATTGTCTTTGTTTATTTCCTTTATTTTACAAATATACTCATTATTGTCCATGTCGCATACTTCAAGTTTGTCATTTTCCTTACATCTAAGAACTCTTGAAATATGTTTAACATCTTCACCTTCTATAATACAAGTATTTTGTTCTAAATTAATATTGCTTTTAGGCGTGAAAAATCTATCCATAATTTCACCTACTTAAGTTTTGATACTATAGCTGACCATTCACCAAGTTTTACTATCTCAGCTATTTCAAATCCATTTTTCTCTAATGATTCTACAACTTCATCTATTTTAGCATGAATTATTCCTGATGATATAAATACACCATCTTCACTTAAGAATTTACTTACATCGTTAGCTAATATTTTTATAATATCAGCTATTATATTAGCCACGATTACATCAGCTTTTCCTTCTACGACTTCAAATAAACTACCATGTTTTACAGTAACTTTATCTGATACGCCATTTAGTTCACAGTTTTCTTTTGAAACTTTAACAGCAACTTCATCTAAATCTCCTGCAACAACTTCTTTTGCTCCAAGTTTTGCTGCTGCAATAGCTAGTATTCCACTTCCGCACCCTATATCAAATACTCTTTTTGTAGAATCTACATATTTCTCCAATTCTCTTATACACATTGATGTAGTTTCATGGGTTCCCGTACCAAATGCCATCCCTGGATCTAATTCTATTATTAAATCACCTTCTTGAGCTTCATAATTTTCCCAAGTAGGTTTTACTACTATTTGTTTTCCAATTTTTGTTGGTTTGTAGTATTTTTTCCACTCATTAGCCCAGTCTGATTCATTAACATTACTTAGAGATACCGTTCCTTCTCCTATATCTAGTCCACATGATGGTAATAAAGATATTTTAGCTTTTATAGTTTCTACAAGCTCTAATACATTTCTCTCTTCAGGTATATATGTTTTTATTAATACCCCTTCTTGATTACTTTTATTGAATACTTCTTCCTCAACGTAATCCCAATCTAACTCATTTTTCTTTTGGAATAAAAAATCTTTAGGGTCTTCTATCATTACCCCTCCACATCTTTCTTCTAATAATATATTACTTATAGCTTCTACAGCTTCTGTCGCCGTTTTAACTGTTACTTCTGTCCAATTCATATGTAAACCTTCTTTCAATATTTAATACTATTCTTTTCATGAACTTTATTATATCATAATTATTCTCTTTTATAATATTGTTTTATACATATAATAGTTATAATTAAATAAAAAATCCTACCAATATTATGTACATTGGAAGGATTTTATTATTTGCTTTATTTTTTTTTTAGATTTTTAAAAAAGTTATCTATTTTATCACTTAAAGTTTTTTGCCTTTGGTGGACTTCTTGACCACACTCTTTAGCAAATTGTCTAACTAATTCTTTTTGTTTATCATTTAATTTTTTAGGTATTTCAACAGTTACTTTAACATATTGATCTCCTCTAACATTGGATCTTAGTTTTGGTATACCTTTACCTTTTAATCTAAATACTGTTCCTGTTTGAGTTCCCTCTGGAATTTCATATTCTACTTTTCCATCTAAAGTAGGAACTTGTATTTTATCTCCTAAAGTAGCTTGAGCAAATGTTATAGGCATTTCTAAATAAACATCGTAACCTTCTCTTGTAAATAGTGGATGAGCATTTACATTAACCTCAATATATAAATCTCCTCTTGGTCCACCTCTACTTCCAAGTTCACCTTGACCACCTAATTTAATCATTTGACCTTCATCTATACCTGCTGGTATATCAACTTCAATAGTCTTAGTTTTTCTTATACTTCCTTTTCCATGACATTTTGTACATGGTGAGTCTATAACTTCACCCTCACCGTTACATGTAGAACATGTTCTTGTACTTGCTATGTTTCCAAAAGGAGTTCTTTGTACTGATTGCACTTGACCACTACCATTACATGTTGGACAAGTTTTTTTAGAAGTTCCTGGTTTTGCACCACTTCCATTACATTCTTCACATTCTTCACTTCTATTGATTTTAACTTGAACCTTTTTACCAAAGGCAGCTTCTTCAAAAGATATATTTACCCTTTGTTTTATGTCAGCACCACGTTCTGGACCTCTTCTTCTTTGACGTCCACCGCCAAAACCGCCTCCAAACATATCTCCAAATATATCTCCAAATATATCATCAAATCCACCAAAGCCTTGGCCACCAAAACCTCCAGCTCCACCAAATCCTTGACCATTTACACCTTCGTGTCCAAATTGATCATAGTTTCTTCTTTTAGTTTCATCTGATAATACTTCATAGGCTTCATTAATTTCTTTAAATCTTTCTTCAGCTTCTTTATCTCCTGGGTTTTTGTCTGGGTGATATTTCATAGCTAGTTTTCTATAAGCTTTTTTTATCTCCGTTGCATCCGCACTTTTACCCACACCTAAGACATCATAGTAGTCTCTTTTAGTACTCAAGTATTGTCACCACCTTTATATTACAAAACAATAGCTTGTAGAATATCAAACTACAAGCTATTATTAATTGTTTCAAAACAGATTAATATCCTTTAATTTATTATACACAATCAGTATATTTTTGCAACAAATTCAAATTTTATACTTCTTTAAAATCCGCATCTACTACATCATCATTTGATTGATTTTCTGTAGCTTGTTCTCCACCTTGAGCAGCTTGTTCAGCTTGAGCTTGTTGATACATTTGCTCAGATACTTTGTGGAATTTATTCATTACTTCATCTATAGCAGCCTTTATTTCTTCAGCAGTAGCAGCTTCTTTGTCTTTAACTTCTTTTAATGAAGCAAGAGCAGCTTCTATTGCAGATTTATCATCAGCATTTACTTTATCACCTAACTCATTTAAAGTTTTTTCTGTTTGATATATAGTTGAATCAGCTTGGTTAACAGCTTCTATTTTATCTTTTTTAGCTTTATCAGCTTCAGCATTCATTTCTGCTTCTTTAACTTTTCTTTCTATCTCGTCTTCACTTAAGTTAGTTCCTGAAGTTATAGTAACTTTTTGTTCTTTTCCAGTTCCTAAATCTTTAGCAGTAACATGAACTATACCGTTAGCATCTATATCAAAAGTAACTTCTATTTGAGGTATTCCTCTTGGTGCTGGTGGTATTTCAGATAATTGGAATCTACCTAAAGTAGTATTGTCGTAAGACATACTTCTTTCACCTTGAAGAACATGTATATCAACAGCAGTTTGGTTATCTGCAGCAGTTGAGAATACTTGTGATTTCTTAGTTGGTATAGTAGTATTTCTTTCTATTATTTTAGTCATTACGTTACCCATAGTTTCTATTCCTAGAGATAATGGAGTTACGTCTAATAATAATAAGTCATTAACTTCACCAGTTAATACACCAGCTTGTATAGCAGCACCAGCAGCAACACATTCATCTGGATTTATACCTTTGTGAGGTTCTTTTCCTATGAATTTCTTAACAGCATCTTGAACAGCTGGTATTCTTGTAGATCCTCCTACTAATAATACGTCATCTATTTCTGATACAGAAAGACCAGCATCAGATAAAGCTCTCTTAGTTGGTTCCATAGTTTTTTCTACTAAATGATGAGTTAATTCATCAAACTTAGCTCTAGATAAATCTATATTCATATGCTTTGGTCCACTTGCAGTAGCTGTTATGAATGGTAAGTTTATGTTTGTTGTCATTGTTGAAGATAATTCTTTTTTAGCTTTTTCAGCAGCTTCTTTTAATCTTTGAAGAGCCATATTATCTTGTCTTAAATCAACACCTTCAGCTTTTTTGAATTCTTCAGCTAAATAATCTATTATAACTTTATCGAAGTCATCTCCACCTAATCTGTTGTTACCAGCAGTAGCTAAAACTTCGAAAGTACCATCACCTATTTCAAGTATAGATACGTCGAAAGTACCTCCACCTAAGTCAAATACTAATATTTTCTTATCTTGATCTAATTTGTCCATACCGTATGCAAGAGCTGCTGCAGTTGGCTCGTTTATTATTCTCTTAACTTCTAATCCTGCTATTCTACCAGCATCTTTAGTTGCTTGTCTTTGAGCATCTGTAAAGTAAGCTGGAACTGTTATAACAGCTTCTTTAACTGGTTGACCTAAGTAACTTTCAGCATCGGCCTTTAGTTTTTGAAGTGTTATAGCTGATATTTCTTGTGGTGTATATTCTTTTCCTTCTATATTAACTTTATAATCTGTACCCATATGAGTTTTTATAGATATTACTGTATTATCAGCATTTGTTACTGCTTGTCTTTTTGCAGGCTCCCCTACTATTCTTTCTCCATCTTTTGTGAAAGCAACTACAGATGGAGTAGTTCTCATACCTTCGTTATTTGCTATTATTTGTGGTTCTCCATTTTCTAAAACAGCAACACATGAGTTTGTTGTTCCTAAATCTATTCCTATTACTTTTGACATAATTTATTTCCTCCTTAATTATTCATCTATTTAAATTTTAATAATTTGTTATCTTAATTAACAAGAAACTTTAACCATTGTAGGTCTTATTACTTTTGTATTTAGCTTATAACCTTTTTGTAGTACCATTACGACTTTGTTTGGTTCTACTCCATCTACACTTTCTTGCATTACAGCTAAATGTAAATTTGGGTCAAAATCTTCATTTAATGCCTTGATTTCTTCAACCTCAAATTTTTGTAAACAGTCTATTAACTGTTTATGTACAAGTTCAATGCCTTTATACATGTCATCTTCTTTATCTGCAAAAGCATCCATAGCTCTTTCCATGCTGTCAATAACAGGTATTAATTCTGTAATTATTTTTTCATTGGCAAATATACCTATAGTTTGCTTTTCTTCTTGAGTTCTTCTAATATAATTAGAATATTCAGCTTGAAGTCTTTTATATTTGTCTTCTTTTTCTTCTACTTGTCTTTCAAGTTCTTCCATTTTGTCATTTATTTTTTTTTCTTCTAATTTAGAGTTTATATCTGTTACATTATCTTCACATGCAGTTTCTACTTCTGCATTTTCTTCAGATGTTTGTACTGCTTCTCCATCATTAGAAGTGCAATTTTCTTGTATGTTTTCATCCTGATTCATGTTTTTTTCCAAGATTTACACCCCTCAGCTTAAAATTTATTTGATTTATTATTTAATAATATATTCATATAATTTATTATTGAATATATTCTAGAATAATCCATTCTCGTAGGTCCTATAAAGCTTATACGACCAATTAAATCTGTATCTACCTTGTATGTGGCTGTTACAACACTGCATTCTTGAGCTTGCTCACAATCATTATCACTACCAATAATAATTGTAGCATTATCTTTTAATATACCCTTTGATTTAACTATCTTAGCTATAGTTTCTTTCGTTCCTAGCATATCTAAAAATGACCTTGCTTTTAGCACATCATTAAATTCAGGATAATTAAAAATATTAGTAGCTCCATTTAACGTCATTGAAAGCTCTTCCTCAGTAGGGTTTGTATTTAACATATTAAGTAATTGGTCTATTATTGATGAATATTCTCCAATTTCATATTTTATATATGCTATTAATCTATCATCTATCTCTGTTATAGTCTTGCCTGAAAGCTTTCTAGTTAAATTATCAGAAATTAAATTCAACTTAGCTTGATCTAAATCAATTTTAGCACTTAAGCTTGATTTTTTTATATCTCCCTTTTCTGTAACTACTATTAATAAAATTTCGCTTTCATGCATCCCAACTAATTGAATATGCTTAATTTCATTTAAAGTAGATACATGTTTTGTCATTGCAACTGTAGTATAATTAGTTAGTTGAGATAACATTTTTGATGTTTCATGTATTAAATTTTGAATATGATTCATATTACTTTCTACACATCTTTCAATTATCTCTTTATCATTGTCACTAAGTTCAATAGTATTCATAAGAGAATTCACATATAGTTTGTAGCCCTTTTCCGTAGGAACTCTTCCTGCAGATGTATAAGGCTGAACTAAATATCCCAACTCTTCTAAGTCAGCCATTTCATTTCTAATAGTTGCTGCGCTAACGCCAAGGTTATATTTTTTTGATATTGTTCTAGACCCTACAGCTTCAGCTGTTTCTATATAATCTTTAACTATTGCTTTGAGGATATTCATTTTTCTTTCATTTAATTCCATTCAAAAATACCTCCTTCGCTGTTAGCACTCATTAAGTTCGAGTGCTAAAAAGATTATATATATTATATACCACGTTAAATTTTTATTGTCAATAGTTTTTAAGTAATTTGTTTTCTTATTTCATAAATTCCACAAAAACACTATTAGATATCTCTCTTCCTTTTTGAGTCAACTTCATACCTTCATCCTTAGTTTCAATCAACTTCATTTTTTTCAATTTGTCGATCTCATTTTTATATTCTTCTTCAAAATTAAAATTGTACTTTTCATAAAAATATTTAAATTTTATACCTTCATTCATTCTTAATCCTAAGAATATACTTTCCTCTATTTCATCTTTGATACTTAGTTTTTCTTCCCACTCTATAGGTTTTTTACCACTATGTATTATATCTTCATATTTATCTAACTCACACAAGTTATTATATCTTGTTTCATTTAAAAAACCTGACGCTGAAACTCCAAGTCCAACATAGTTTGCACATTTCCAGTATAAAATATTATGCTTGCATTCAAATCCTTTTTTGGCATAGTTTGATATTTCATATTGATTATATCCATTAGATTTTAAATAATTTATTGTGTATTCATACATTTCAATGTCCGTATCTTCATCTAACAGTTTAAATTCATGCCTTTCATACATATTAAATAATTCCGTATTTTCTTCTAATATTAAGGAATATGCAGAAATATGAGTAGGATTTAACTTTACAACCTTTTCTAAGGATTCCATCCAATCTTCTTTACTTTGATTTGGAAGAGCATACATAAGATCAATATTTATATTTTCAAAACCAACTTCTTTAGCTTGATAATAGTTTTTTTCAAATTCTTCATAAGTATGAACTCTTCCTATGTACTCTAAATGATTATTTTGAACCGCCTGTAGACCTATACTCAGTCTATTCACTCCACATTCCTTCATAATTTTTAATTTATTTAAAGTTAATGTTCCTGGATTACATTCCATTGTTACTTCAGCACTATCTTTAATTTGAAAATTATTTTTTATATTTTTAAATAATATTTTTATTTCTTCTTCGTTTAAAATACTAGGCGTTCCACCTCCTACAAATATACTATCTATACTTTTATTTTCAAGATTTTCTTTATATAATTCCATTTCTCTTTTTAAAGAATTTAAATATTTCCTTTTTTCATCAATATTAAGTTTAAATGAGTTAAAATCACAATATTTACATTTTTTCACACAAAAAGGAATATGTATATATAATCCTAACATTTCTTCACCTCTTTTACTTTATTTGTGTCTTTTTATATTATTACCCTTACTTATTAAATTTAAAATTCACTTAAATTTAAAAAAACCTCATTTATTTTCATAAATGAGGTTTAATATATGTTTATTTATATTTAACTTGGTATTCTCCACGTCTTCTATAGTCAGCTCCACCAGTTATTCCTTTTGTTTTATCTTTTATTATGGTTTGGATAGAACCATAGAAAATATTAGAGTCATAATAACTCACTGAATATCCTTTAGAGACCATTTCATTAATAATATTATCAGAAAGTTGTCTTTCCGTTAATATTTCTTCATTATTTCTAAATACTGTTCTAGGTTCATCTATAGACTCAGATATATTTTGACCAAACTTAAAGTAATTTAATAATACTTCCGAAATAGCTTGAGATATAACATTTCCTCCTGGAGAAGCAATACCCATGATAAAATCGTCACCTTTTCGTATTATAGTTGGCGCTATAAATGTTCTTGATCTCTTTCCTGGTTTATAAGCATTTATAGAGTGAGCATTTTCATTAAAATGACCTACTGAATCATTTAAGAAAAATCCACCTACTGTAATTTGAGAACCAAAGAAATCACCTAACGTATTTGTGCAAGAAACTACCATTCCATCTTTGTCAGTTACAACAAAAGCTGTCGTATCTTCACTTTCATCTTCTGTTATATCCTCAACATATTTTCTCTCATATAGCTTTTTTACATAATTATCAGTTACATATTTTTGAGAATCAACATTTTCAAAGTTAGGATCTGCAATATGTGCCATTCTATTAGTATAAGCAATGTTTACTATTTGAGACATTTTTTCTAAATAATCTATTTCATTAGTAGCAAATTTTTGAACATCAGCATATTCAGCCATTTTCAATATTTGTAATAATGTTGTCCCACTGAAAGGTGCTGGAGCTGTTACAACTTCATATCCATTAAATTCACCTGTTAATGGTTTTAAAATTTCTGTTTTATACGTAGATAAATCTTCTGGTTTCATTAGAGTCCCAACTGTTAACTGTTGAGCAATTACTCCATTATAAAAAGCCTCCGCTCCACCTTCTTGAATAGTTTTTAAAGTGCTTGCTAATTCCGGTTGAACTATGGTCGTTCCCTCACTTTTTGGTTCACCATCTTCATTATAGAATGTAGTCAAACTATTCATATCTGAGTAACCTTTAAAAATATCAAGTCTATTATACAAGCTCGTATCCATTTTAAATCCATTTTGTGCATAGTCAACAGCAGGTTGTATAAGCTCTTTCATTTCTTTCGTCCCATAAGTGTTATTTACATCTTCCATACCTTTTACAAAACCAGGTACACCAATACCACTAATTTGAGTTGTAGAACTTATAGGGGCTGTCTCTCTATAATTAAAGAATTTAAAATCATCATCTTTCGGAGAGTAAACAAGCATAGCTCCTCCACCTCCAATTCCAGAACCATAAGGTTCAACAACGCCTAATACATATGATATTGCTACTGCTGCATCTGCAGCATTTCCACCATTTTCTAAAACATCAATGCCCACTTTAACAGCTAAAGGATTAGATGAACTTACTCCATATCCTTCTAAGCCATCTCTTTTTAATACCTTGTTCACACCCATAGTAAGCATAGTTTGAATATTATCATAGAAAACTAAACTTAAACCTAATGCGAGTGCTAATAGCACAGATGTAATTTGCTTCCATCTTGTTTTTTTCAATTTATTCTCTCCTTTTTGATATTAAATTTCAAAACTAGCGGTAAAGATTAAATTATCTATTTTAGAATATAACATCTAAAAACATATAAGTAAAACATAAAATTAACGATAATGTCAATAAATTAAAAAGTGTTATCTCTTTTCTATTTTTTATATATATTTGGATTTTTTCTTTTAAAGTCAAATTCTTAGTCATATTTTCATCTCCTTAAACTAATTGAGCTACATTTAAGATAACAAAAACCACTAAAGAAACACCTATAGTACTTACTGCTGTAAGCTTTATACCTTGCTTATAGAAGCAGTTCGCTATTAAACCAGGTATAACTATTCCAACTCCATCAAGAGCACCTAATGACATACCCATTGATATATTTAATGTATCTATCGCTATTTTTAATAGCATGCATACCAATAGCATTGCTAAAAATCTTCTTCTTCCATATAGTATAAGGAATTTATTCAATCCAAATTCAACTATAATATAAGTTAAGACACTTAATAAAAATATTACTATTAAACTTTTAGGATTGTCCATTGTAAGCGCTAAGTAACCAGGAACTACCATACCTCCTGGGTTAATTCCGAATTTTTCTTGAAATAATAAACTTAGAGTTAGACCTAAGATTATTGCAACGTATAAATCTGTCGATACCATTATAGCCTCCTAAATTTTCTAGATTATAGCTTTTTGCTTTCTACTATAATCATTTATTGTTTTATCTTGACTCATACTTAAAAGTCTTTCTATAAATGGTTCACCCGTACCATGTATATTTCCTACACCATAGATTACTCTATTTTTCATTAACGGTCTTATAGTCTCTAATATTTCATCTGGTGTTGCATTTTCTAAATCAATATAATTTTTCACGTTTGGTAACATACCTTTTTTAAATGCCGTAGTCATAGGCTCTGTTACTTCACCTATACCAACTAGGGTATGAGCTTGAATATTTGGGAACACATCTCTTACGAATATTTCAGTTCTATCAACCCTATCTTGTCTACAGTTCATTATAACTATTGGATCATCTGATTTGTAATCCATTTCACATATTTTGGCCCAAATATTTAAAGTTGATTGAGGATCATTTGCCGCAAATCCATTTACAAAATGACAATTTAGAGATTCTTCACCTATTTTAGTAACTCTCATTGCACCTGGATCCGGATGAGCATTAAGCATTCCTCTCATACATACTTCTTTGTCTAAACCTAAAGCTTCACCTACAGCCAATGCTAAAGATGCATTATCTGGGAATACCATATAGTCAAATTTAGCTAAAAATTCACTGCTTATTTTTGAGTTATCAGCTACTATTACCTTAGTATTTCTTTCTTCAGCGACTTCTTTAAAGTAATCTAAATAAGGGCTTGGTATAGTAATTAAGTGTCCATCATATGGTATTGTTGCAGCGAATGCTTGTGCAACTTCATTTAATGTTGGTCCCAGTACATCCATATGATCTTCAAGGACATTAACTATTAAAACAATATTTGCTTCTAACATTCTAAATTGATATACCTTTTGATAGTCTGGATTTACTGCCATACACTCACATACTAAAGCTTCTGCCCCTAGATCAGCCGACTTTTGTAATACATCTAATTGTTCACCTATATTAGCACCTTGAGGTTTTCTTATTATAGGTTCTTCTTCATCTTGGAACCAATAAATCATTCTTGCTTCTGTTCCAGTTGTTTTTCCTACTGTTTTATATCCTGCTTCAGTTAATATTCCAGTTATTAATCTTGTAACAGTTGATTTTCCTCTTATTCCATTTATATTCACTCTTATTGGTATCTTTTTAACATTTTTCTTTTGAGCAAGTTGCTCTCTTATACCAAGTATAAGCAGAGTGATTATACACAATACTATAATAATAATAGCTCATCCCTCCCTAATTAATAATCATTGTATGATTGTTTTCATGTACCAAGGTTAATACTAAAAATATTTTATTTCATACATTAGTATAAAATCTAGATTATTATCATATCTTGTCTAACAACTAGTCAATTATATCAAAAACTCCTAATTTCTAAAAGTATTTATTTCAATTTCTAAATAATA
>NZ_JANKBY010000039.1:0-19031 GCF_024621905.1 Terrisporobacter muris | reverse complement strand
CTATGTATATTTTTTTAAAAGTGTGATATTATTTATTCAACATAAAATATTATTCGACAAAACTATTAAAAAGAGAAACAACTCTAAAAAAATAAAGATATGTTTGTTGAAGAAGACAGCAAGGGAGAGATTTAAAATGGATGCACCAATAAAAAAGAAAAAAGCGTTTACATTGCCATCGGCTTATACTGTGTTATTAATTATAACAGCACTAATAGCTTTAGCAACGCAATTTATACCTGGAGTTACAGCGGCTAAATTCTCAGATTTAGTTATGGCACCTATAAACGGTTTAAACGAGGCTATTGATATAGCAATATTTGTTTTATTAATAGGTGGATTCTTAGGAGTAACAGCAAAAACAGGAGCACTGGATGCAGGTATAGGATCTGTTGTTACAAAATTAAATGGTAAAGAATTAATATTAATACCAGTACTAATGTTAATATTCTCTTTAGGGGGAACAAGTTTTGGTATGGCTGAAGAAACTATAGCATTTGCTGCATTAGTTACAACAACTATGATAGTAGCAGGATTTGACCCACTAGTTTCAGTAGGAACAATTATACTTGGAGCAGGATGTGGAGTTTTAGGTTCTACAGTAAACCCATTCTTAGTTTCAACTAGTATAGGAGCTTTAAATGGAGTAGGTATAGAAGTTAATCAAGTTATAGTTATAGGAACTGGTATAGCTTTATGGTTATCATCATTATTAATATCAATCTACTTTGTTATGAAATATGCAAAGAAAGTTCAAAAAGATAAAAAAGCATCATTATTATCAGAAAAAGAAATGCAAGAAGCACATGAAGCATTTGTAGGAAATAGCACAAATGAAGGTGTGGTTGAGTTTAATACTAAGAGAAAAATAGTTCTTGGATTATTTGCTTTAACATTTTTAGTAATGGTTGCAGCGGTAATTCCTTGGGAAGAATTTGGAGTAACAATATTTGCAAATACATCATTCTTAACAGGATCTTCATTAGGTCACTGGTGGTTCTCAGAATTAGGAATGTGGTTTGTAATAATGTCAATCATAATTGGTATAGTTTATAGCATGGGTGAAAAAGACATAATCGGGGCTTTTATGGATGGAGCAGCTGACATGGTTGGAGTTGCATTAGTTATAGGTGTATCTAAAGGTATATCTGTAATGATGAGTACTACTGGATTAGATAATTATGTACTAAATCATGCATCATCAATGTTAAATGGAATGTCTCCTATAGTATTTACAATAGCTGCATTCTTAATATATATGGTATTATCATTCTTTATACCATCAACATCTGGTCTAGCAGGTTTATCAATGCCTATATTTGGGCCTTTAGCAGTATCTTTAGGGTTCAAATCTGAACTAATAATATCTATATTTAGTGCAGGTAGTGGTTTAGTTAACTTAGTAACACCAACAAGTGGTGTTATAATGGGGGCACTTGCCATAGCAAAAGTAGATTATGCTACATGGGTTAAATTTGTAAGCAAAGTTTTAGTTGCTATATTTATATCATCAGCAATAATATTATCAATAGCTATGATGTTAGTATAGTAAAAGGTTAGGAAAACATAATTTTATAATGATAAGCAAAGAGAAAACAAAATGTTTTCTCTTTAAATCTTTTTAATTAAAAGGAGAATTGAAATGAAAATAGAAAATTTACAACCACAATTAGTATTTAATTATTTTGGAGAAATATCAAAAATACCTAGAGGATCAGGAAATGAACAAGGAATTAGTGATTATTTAGCTAATGAAGGAAAAAGACTAGGGTTGGAAGTAGTACAAGATGAAAATTTAAATGTTTTAATTAAAAAGCCAGCTACTAAATCATATGAAAATGCTCCTACTGTAATAATTCAAGGACATATGGATATGGTTTGTGAAAAAAATAAAGGAAAAGAACATGATTTCACAAAAGATCCATTAGAATTAAGAGTAGATGGAGATTATTTATATGCTACAGATACAACTTTAGGCGCTGACAATGGAATAGCTGTTGCTATGGGACTTGCTTTACTTGCATCAGATGACTTGCAGCATCCAGCTCTAGAAGTAATTTTCACTTCTGATGAAGAAGAAACTATGAATGGTGCTATGAACTTAAAGGGTGAATTATTTGAAGGAAAATATATAATAAATCTTGATTCAGAAGAAGAAGGAACAATTACTGTAAGTTGTGCAGGTGGAGTTACTGCAGTTGTAACAATTGACAAAGAATATAAGGAAGTTGAAGGCGAAAAGGTTGCTTACAAAATAGATGTAAAAGGCCTTCTTGGTGGACATTCAGGGATGGAAATAGACAAGCAAAGAGCCAATTCGAATGTACTGATGGGTAGAATTTTAAATTACATTGCAAATACTTGCCATATTGATTTTGACTTAGTGTCTATTGAAGGTGGACTTAAAAACAATGCCATACCTCGTGAGTCAGAATGTATAATGCTTATAGATAACCATGATGAATGTGATTTTGAAAATGAGATAGAAAATATTTTACAAGTATTTAAAAATGAATATAAAACTTCTGATCCAGGTTTATCAATAGAAATTGAAAAATGTGAAGAAGTATTTAATAAAGCATTAAATGGTAAGTGCAAAGAAAATATAATTTCATTAATAAACTTAATGCCAAGAGGTATTCAAACTATGAGTATGGATATTAAAGGGCTTGTTGAAAGTTCTACTAACTTAGGTGTTATATCTAATAATGAAGATAAGATTATATTTGAGTTTGCTACTAGAAGTTCAGTAAAAAGTTTAAAAGAAGATTTAAATAATAGAATGACTTTATTATGCAATCAATTAGGAGTTAAATTAGATTTAATAGATGATTATCCAGAATGGGAATACGCAAAAAACTCTAAGTTAGAGGAAATTTGTGTAGATACTTATGAAGAATTAATGGGTAAAAAACCTGAAATAGTAGCTATACATGCAGGGTTAGAATGTGGATTATTACTAGATGCTATAAAAGGCGCACAAGCAATATCAATAGGTCCAAACTTATTTGATGTGCATACACCAAATGAGCATCTAGATATATTATCAACAGAAAGAACTTGGAAGTATCTTGTTGGCATATTAAAAAACATAAAATAAATACAAAGCGTCAACTTAGGTTGGCGCTTTTTTTGAGTCACATAAACAAAGTGAGTTTTGAGTCGCAGATTTATCCGAAATTTTATAGCGCCCATGTAATAAAGTGGTAGCGAGGATATATTGTTGGCGATATGAAGTATTTTAATGATGAAGCCGTTCATGATTGAGCGAATTTTAACATATCTATAACAAAGTCTTTACACCATCTTAATGGAAGCTGCATAAAAAATATATATTATATAAGTGTATACAATAATCTTATTGAGATGAAGGTTTTATATTAAAATATTTTTTATTGTTACGAAAAATATAAAAAGGAGATTGATATTATGAACATGTTGGATAATCATGTGCACACAACTTTTTCAAGAGATGGCAAGGATCCTATGGAAAAGGTAATAAAGAGAGGTCTAGATATTGGGGTTACTCATTTAACTTTTACTGATCATATGGAGTATAATACAGACGGATTTAGTATTGATTTTGAAAAATATTTTAAATCTATTGAAGAGCTTCAGTGGAAGTACAAAAACTACATTAATATTTATACAGGAATAGAAGTAGGCTATCAAAAGCATTTAAAAGATGAGATAAACAATATAATTAATAAATATGCTTTTGATTTTGTATTATGCTCAACTCATACAGTGGATAAAATTAATGTACCAGACCCTATGTTTTTTGAGGGGTATAGTAAGGAAGAAGTTTATAGAAAGTATTTTACAAGTATTTTGGAAACAGTAAGTGAGTTTAAGAACTTTGATACTTATGGTCATTTGGATTATATAGTTAGATACGGAAATTATGAAAATAATAAGGTGATTTATAAAGATTATAAAGATGTGCTAGATGCTTTGTTAAAAACAATTATTGAAAGTGGAAAAGGTATAGAGTTGAATACATCTGGTATAAGATATAACTTGGAAGCTATGCATCCTAATAAGAATATTCTTCAAAGATATAAGGAATTAGGTGGAGAAATTATTACCGTTGGATCAGATTCTCATCAAGCTAAAGATATTTGCAAAGATTTTTATAAAGCTTATGATATGTTGGAATTTTTGGATTACAAATATGTATGTATGTTTAAAGAAAGAAATCCTGTGTATATTAGTATTGAAAAAAGTAGAGAAGGAATAGTGGCATGATGGACATATGGGATTATTGTAAGGTTTACTATATTCTTGCAGTATATAATAGAGTTTGTAAATTATCTATTTATGATAAATTACAAGCTCTATTTTGATTTTATACTAATAAATATATTTTTTAATATTTAGAGTACAAGTTGAAATTGTGAATTTATATCTAATAATATAGAATTAAGTTAGATAATAAAATTTATAAGGAAGGTAAGAATCTATGGGGAAAAAAGTTAATTTAAAAGTTTTACCAGATAATTATAATAAAGAAGTTGAAGCTGGAAGTAGGTTAATGGATGCAATAAATGAAAATAATATATCCATAGAATCAACCTGTGGTTCAAAAGGCAAATGTGGGAAATGTAAGGTTAAATTATTAGAAGGAAAAATTAGTAATATAACAGAAAATGAGAAAAAGTTATTAAGTGAAAAAGAAATAGATGAAAAAATAGTATTGGCATGTGAAAGAACTGTACTAGGAGATATAACTATAGAAATTATTAATGAAAATAAGGATATGGTTGAAAAAGGGCAAATTATAAAAAGTAATAAAAATATAAATCCTATAGTAGAAAAGATATATTTGGAATTGCCATAGATATTGGAACAACTACTGTAGCAGCATATCTTATTGATTTTGTTAATGGAAAAATTATAGACAATAAATCAAATCTTAATTTACAAAAAAAATATGGAGCAGATGTAATATCTAGAATTAATTATTCAATAGAAAATGAAAAAAATAAAGAAGATCTTCAAAAGGAAATAGCAACAACCGTTAATAAAATAATAGAAAAACTTCTTATGAATAATAAAATAAGTAAGTCAGATATAAGCATCGTTAGTATGGTTGGTAATACTACCATGAGTCACTTGCTTATGGGGGCTTGTGTAAAGGGAATAGCAAGAGCACCTTTTAATTCAGTTTTTTCAGATAAAATTATAGGCAAGGTAGATTTACTAAACCTTTCTAGTTTAGATGAAAATACTAGATTTATACTACTTCCTAATATAGGTGGTTATGTAGGTTCAGATACTTTAGGCGCGATAATAAGTAGTGATATGAAAAATATGAAAGGAAATATATTGCTTATTGATGTGGGAACTAACTGTGAATTAGCATTAAAAACTGATGAAGAGATTCTTGTTTGTTCTACTGCTGCAGGTCCTGCTTTTGAGGGAGCTAACATGAAGTATGGAATGAGAGCAAGTGAAGGCGCAGTATATTCCTGTGATATAGATTTGGATAAAGATATTAATATAAAAACTATAGAAGATAAGGAAGATCCGATTGGGATTTGTGGTTCAGGTTATATAAATTTAATCAGTAAATTGGTAGAAAAGGATATAATTCTTCCACAAGGAAGGATTGTTAAACCAGATAAACTCGATGATAATGTATCGCAAAATATTAAAGATAGAATCAATAAAGATGGAAAATCTTACGAGATTATACTTTCTAATAATAAAAATAATAAAAAAGTTAGTATTACACAAGAAGATATAGCTAATTTACAACTGGCAAAAGCAGCAGTAAGAACAGGTATAGAACTTTTAATGAGAGAAGGAAAGATAGAAAAATTAGATCAAATTCTTATGGCAGGGGCTTTTGGAAGCAATTTAGATATTGATAACATAAAAAGTATAGAAATGATACCGAATATTGAAAGTGACAAAATTAAAATAATAGGAAATGCAGCAGGTAGCGGTGCTATTCAAACTATTCTGTACAAAGATAAGTATGATAATATGAATAAATTAGTTGATAAAATAAAGCATGTGGAGTTGGCTAATCATAAAGATTTTAACAAAATATTTACAGACTCTTTAATGTTATAAAATAAAATTAAAGTTACAAGAGATTATAGATGAAAACCAAGAATATGAAACTATAACTTTATTATATGGGCAATGTGGAAAGTGGGTTTTGGGGCTTAAATCAGACTATTCTAATCTGATTTTGACAAAAGTTAGTGATTGTATATCTTTATATTTAGGTGGAGATGAAAAACAAAAAAATTGAACGAACCTATTTCTTTACAAAAAGATACATAGAAAATGATAATAGTTTGTATAATGAGATAATCAAAATGAAAGAAAAGTACGGAGATAAAAAAGCAATAAAGATGTATAAGATGATGATGGATAATTATGAATACATAAGGATTATAAATACAAATGCTTATGATGTTGAGGATATAATGGGGAAATTTCAATCTTTGTGTGATGAACTTGATTTGTCTTATGAAATTGTAGAGGGAGATTTGTCCATAGTGGAAAAAACTTTGTTAGATGTGGTAGATAAAGGATTTGTAGTAAAAGATAGAGGGGAAAAATAAAAACTTGGGATTTCATATAAAAACTAAGATAGAAAATTTACGATTTGAATTTAGATAAAAATTATTATTTATATAAAACCAGTACGATTCAAAATATATGTACATTGAAATCATACTGGTTTTATACTAAAGAATTTATATAGGTTTGAATCCTTCACCTAAAGCCTCGAAAATATCACTTATTATGATAAATGCCTTTGGATCTGTATGTTTAACAAGTTTTTTTAAAGTTACAACCTCTTTCTTAGACACTACAACAAGAAGGACGTTTTTTTCACTTCCAGTGTATAGACCTTGACCTTTTAAAATAGTTGCACCTCTTTTTAGCTCATCTTTGATAGCATTTCCAACCTCCACATACTTATCAGAAATTATCATAAAAGATGATGAAGTATTAATACCTTCCACCATTATGTCGCTGACTTTTACTATTATGTAAAGCGTTATGGCAGAATAAAGAGCTATTTCTATGTTTCTGCTGACAACTCCTGATAAAATTACAACACAACCATCGGCAAATCCCATAAGTGTTGGAACACTAAGTGAAGGAAAGGCTTTATTTGCCAAAAGTCCTATCAGATCAGTACCACCAGTACTTCCGTTTATTCTAAAAATAAGCCCAAGGGCTATTCCAAGTATGATACCACCGGAGATAGAAGATAAAAGTACATCGTTAGTTACTTGAATATTTCCCAGGTTCTCTGTTATTTTTAATGAACCAGTAAGAAATATTATACCAAGTAGTGTTTTTGTCGCATCTTTTTTACCAAGAATTCGAAAAGCAAATAAAAATAAAGGTATATCAAAGATTATATTTATAAGCCAAATTGGAAAACCAGTTAAGGTATTAATAATTATGGATACACCTGTAAGTCCTCCTGGTGCAATATTATGAGGATTTAAAAACATATTTATGGAAATAGCCATGAAGAAACATCCTATAAGAAGGATTATAATTTCGTTAAATTTTATTTCTGATTTCATTTTAGCTACACCTCTCAGAAGCATTTTTTATAAGTTTAACCAAGACAATTAAATAATATGTAGGAAGTATTAAAACAGTGAATACTTAAGTAGAGAATAAAGGATTGAAGGGGGTGATTATAGAACTATACAGAAATTATACAAGCCTGGTCAGGAGTATATGAAAAAACAGGAGTTATAGTAAAAATCGGTCATTCTTTTGAATTAATAAAAACAGGAGATTATGTAATAGTTAATGGTAATGAATGTTATGTAGAAATTGTAGAATAATTTTATAAAGGTATAAAAAGAAAGCTAGGGCAGGAGACCCTAGCTTTTTTAAATATATAAGAACAAAATATTTTCATTATAAATGAAAAATAATCCTAGGTAGGCAATAAAATCTTTTAAACATCCACAATCAATTATTTACAATTTATATTATCAAATGACTCACAGTTAAATCCATCACTTATCTCTAACTGTTTACAATTATATAGTACAACAAGTTTTACATTGGATGGTTAAAGGAATGTTAAAAATACATTGTATCCATGTTAAATATGAGGAATAAAATTACTAATTTTTCATAGAGTACTATTTCGCAGATTTTTTGAATAATAAATTATATCAAAATAAATGGGGGGATAGTATGTTTTCGAGATCATTGAAGTATGATAACTTGACAAAGAGATATAAATACAAGAAAAAAAGACCATACAAAAACTTTAGAGGTGATAAAAGTAACAGTAGTAAAAATGGTATAAACTATGTACTGATATTCTCTTTGTTATTAACTGCCACAGTGGTATCTGTGGGAATTTTGTTGCCAGAAAAATTTAACTACATATCTACAAAGTTGTTCAATGTACTTATAGATAAATTTAGTCCCATGTATCTTATGCTTATGCTTGGTATTTTTGTATTCTCTTTGTATCTGGCTTTTAGCAAATATGGAGATATAAAGCTTGGAAAGGAGAGTGACAAACCTGAATTTAGCAATATTGTGTGGTTTTCCATGCTGTTTGGGGCAGGAATGGGTATAGGGCTGGTCTTCTTTGGAGCATGGGAACCTATGAGCCATTTTGTTAATCCACTAAATGCAGTAGGTGGTAGTGAGGATGCCATTAGGTTTGCTATTGAGCAGAGCTTTATTCACTGGGGGGTTATGTCTTGGGTTTCCTATGCAGTTATAGGCGTTTCTTTAGCTTATTTTCAATTTAGAAAAGGAAGAAAAGGCCTTATTAGCAGTACACTTGATCCAATTTTGGAAAACAGCAAGTATAAAAACTCCATAAAGCTAGTTGTAGATGTGTTGGCTGTTTTTATTACAGTAGTAGGAGTGGCAGCGTCTATGGGACTGGGAACTATGCAAATTGGAGGAGGAGTGGAGTATTTATTTGGAATAAAAAACAGTTTCAAACTTCAACTTCTTATCATATTAGTAATAACCGTAATTTACATATGGACAGCTGTGGGTGGTTTGGACAAAGGAATGAAGCAATTATCTAACATAAACTTGGCTTTGGCTACTATTTTAGTAGTGGGATGTTTTTTTGTGGGACCAACATCAGAAATCATGAATACTTTTGTAAATGGTGTGGGAGATTATCTTAATTATTTTGTGTCACAAAGCTTGTTTATAAATCCAATTACAAGCAATGAATGGGTATATAAATGGAGGATTTTTTACTGGGCCTACTGGATTTCTTGGTCACCTTTTGTTGGAGTTTTTATTGCAAGGATCTCCAAGGGGAGAACTATTAGGGAGTTTGTTCTTGGAGTTATTATAGTTCCTTCTATTATATGTATGCTTTGGTTTGTAATTTTTGGAATGATGGGTATGGATTTGGGGTATGAGTTTGCTAAGGATGCTATTACTTGCACTGATACAAGTTTGTTTAAAGTTTTATCTCAGTATAAAGGTGGATTTGCATTTTCTATAACAGCAATATTCTTGTTGTTTACTTTTTTTATTACCTCTGCAAACTCAGCCATATATGTACTGAGTATGTTTACTTCTAGGGGAAGTTTAAACCCTAGAAATATAAATAAAATTGTATGGGGTGTTATTCAAGCACTATTTGCAATTGTGTTTATAATGCTGGGAGGGCTGGATATACTGCAAAGATTTGCCATAGTGGTGTCTTTTCCTTTTGCGATTATTATTATAGCTATTGGGGTAGCTCTGGTGAAAGAGCTTAGGAAAGAAAAATGTAGTAAAATGTAGAAAAAGCCAGAAAATTTATTGTCCAAAAAAATGTACAATTTCGTTGTACATTTTTTTGAATATATATATAATTATATTAAATATAAACTAGCAGAGTTTTCAATTAATTGGGAAAAAGATATAAGCTTTTTTATATTTGTGATTATAGGAGGATTGGGATGGAAAAAGTAAGCAATAATATTAAATTCTGCGCATTTATTAATATTTTGAGAACTTATTCTAGTGAAGATGTCTCCATATCCATAAAAGAAATAAACTATCATATGAAAAAAAAGCTGGGTATCACTTTAGACAGAAGGACCATGTATGCATATATTAAAGATATGAGGAACATTGGTCTAGAAGTCAGTGGTTACGATAAGGAAAAAGAGGGCTATTTCCTTAAAGACTTCTTTTTTAAAGAGTATGAGTTGAAGCTTTTAATGGATTCAGTTAAGGCTAGTAAGTTTATCACCAAGAAAAAAACTGAAGAACTTCTAGAAAAAATAAGTACACTAAATTTTATTTTCAGGGGCAGAATTGTAGAAAGTAATGTATTTATTGATGACTCTGGTAAAAATATCAACGAGAAAATTTATGACAATCTTAATCTTATCAATGAGGCAATCACACAAAATAAAAAAATTACTTTTAACTATTGTCAGAATGACTGTAACCAGGGGATAGGTTGCAATGAAAAAGATGACAATGGGAAAGGACATCTAAAAGTCAATCCAATAAGCATGGTAAACAACCATGAAAACTATTACTTAGTATCTATTCAGGACAACTTAGAAGAAATCACTTATTATAGGATAGAAAATATGAAATCCATAGAAATTTTGGAAGAGGAAATTAAGGACCCAAGTTTTATTGAAAATTTTAGTTACGGGCTTAATGCTTCCGATAACATGGAAACAATTATTGCACAAGATTTAAAAGAGTACATGGAAATTGGAGGGAATAATGGAACAAAGTATTAACCTAAGAGAATATGTGGACATGTTCAAAAGAAGAAAACTTATAGTTATTTTAATAATGATTATATGTTTAGCACTTGGTGGGTACAAGACTTATAAGAATTATGTTAACTATGTTCCGACTTACAGATCTACAGTAACAGTAAGAATTAACACAGCAAAACAAGTGAAAAAAAGCAAAAGTAGCAGTAGCAGTACAAATTCAACACAAACAGATCCATATTCAACTTACAACATTTCTCAAAATCAAAATATTGCTGGAACATATTATTCCTTAGCATCATCGAGCAATGTAAAAAGTTTAGTGGCAAGTTCTTTGAAAATCTCATCGGCAGAGGTGGGAAGTATAAGTGCCACAGTTAGAGAAGAAATGGCTGAATTTATTGATATTTCTATAATTAGTAGAAATGCAGAGGTAGCAAAAGATGCAGCGAAGAAAATTCCAGAAGCTTTTAACGAAGAATTAGTAAGACTTATTGGAATTGATTGTGTGGAAGTTGTATATGATGCATCAGAGCCAGCATTAATAGGAAGATCGAGGGATTTAGCGCTTTTTAAATTTGCAGCAATAGGAATTGTATTATCTATATTCTTTGTTTTACTTAGAGAATGTTTGGACACAAAAATAGTTACACCAGATGATGTAAACAAATACTGGAATTATCAATTAATAGGAACTGTTCCTTTAGACAAAGATTCTTCCAAGGGAAAACATGGTAAGAAAAAATAAGGGGGTTAAATATGTTAGGGCTATATGATAGTGGTAGTTTTGAAATTAATGAAGCTTATAGAGAAATAAGAACTAACATCTCGTTAAACACTGATATAAAAACTATAGTTTTTACAAGTGCTGAAATGGATGAGGGTAAAACTACTACAGTATGTTCCATAGCAAAATGTTTCTCTGATTTAGAAAATCATAGAATTCTCCTAATAGACTGCGATTTTAGGAAGAAGTCAGTGGCTAAAACTTTAGAAATAGAAAATAAAAAAGGAATAGCAGACATGACCATGAATGATATGGACAGAAAAGAATGTATAAAAAAAGTGGAAGGATTTGATGTGTTGACATGTGGGGTGTCACCTTCAAACAGCTCAGTATTATTAGAATCAAAAAAATTTAGAGACATCATAGAGAGTCTAAAAGGTGATTATGATTACATTTTTATAGACTCACCACCACTGGGAAGACTGAATGATGCAGCCATATTAGCTAGATACTTAGATGGGACAATAATAGTAAATGCATCAGAATATATAGATCAGCAAATGGCAAAGGTCACAAGAGGTAAACTTGAAAAAGTTAATGCAAATGTTATAGGGGTAATACTTAACAAGTTTAAAGCAGGTGACCACAAATACTACAAGTATTATGGATATTATAAAGAAGAAAAAGGTAAAACGTCATTTTTTAAAAGAAGAAAAAGAAGATAACTGATTTATAGGGGTATGGATGAGTTATTTACAAGGGGAGATGGCTAAATGGGGGCTAAAATTTTAGAGAAAATCAATTACTACAGCAGAGAGTATGGTGATTTTAGATATAGACAAGTAGTATTACTAATATCAGACATCATAATCTTGACGGGGGCTTTTATCATATCTTTATCAGCGACCATGGGCATTTCATATTTGGGAAAAAACATGTTATTACCATTTTTTACAATGATAACAATATGTTTAACAATATTTTCAATCCTTGGAATTTATAGAACATTGTGGTCCACCAGTGTGGACAGAGAAATCATAATGATCTTAATATCTACTATAATTTCAACATTTACATATTTTATTATTTTTAAAATAGAAAAAATAAACTATTACGCTACTTTTTATATTGTAAATATATTACTTACGCATTTGGGGATGTGTGGCATGAGAATTTTATATAGAACAGCAAGAAGGGCAGTACTTTATTTTAGATTAAATCAAAATATGGAAAATAGAATGAAAGTATTGATAGTTGGAGCAGGCTCAGCTGGTAAGCTTATTTTAAAAGAAATATTTGAAAATCCACAGCTAAACATGTGTCCTGTGGGAATAATCGATGACGATGAAAATAAGCGAGGAAAATCTTATTACAACGTACCTGTAATAGGAACGACTAATGACATAGAGCAGATAGTTAAAAATCTACAAATAGATGAGATTATTTTTAGTATAGCTAAAATAAAAAGAAGAAGAAAAAGAGAGATAATGCAAATTTGTAACAATACAAAGTGCAAAATAAAGACTATACCAGGAATTTATGAACTTATTGATGGAAGAGTAAGTATAAAAAAAATCAGAGATGTGGAAATAGAAGACTTGTTAGGGAGGGAAAGTGTACAAATCAGAGACAAAGAAGTACTTCGCTTTATAAAGGGGAAAAAAGTGTTAGTAACAGGAGCAGGGGGATCCATTGGCTCAGAACTTTGTAGACAAATAACTTCACTAAATCCTAGTGAACTAATTTTAGTAGACATCTATGAGAACAATGTATACGAACTTCAACAAGAATTAATAAGAAAATATGAAAATATGGATTTAAAAGTTTTGATTGCATCTGTAAGAGACAAAAATAGAATGGAAGAAATTTTTATAAACTACCAGCCGGAAATAGTATTCCATGCAGCAGCACATAAGCACGTACCTCTTATGGAAGATAGTCCTTGTGAAGCCATTAAAAACAACGTATTCGGAACGTTGAACGTGGCAGAACTTTCAGCTAAGCACAAGGTGAAAAGATTTGTATTAATCTCTACAGATAAAGCAGTAAACCCAACAAATATAATGGGTGCAACAAAAAGATGTTGTGAAATGATAGTACAAACACTGAATAAAAGTAGTGAAACAGAGTTTGTGGCAGTAAGATTTGGCAACGTTTTAGGAAGTAACGGTTCCGTAGTTCCTCTATTTAAGAAGCAGATAGAAGAAGGAGGACCAGTAAAAGTAACTCATCCAGAAATAACAAGATTTTTTATGACAATTCCAGAAGCGGTGTCACTGGTACTGGAAGCAGGAGCAATCGCTAGGGGTGGCGAAATCTTCGTGCTAAACATGGGAGAACCAGTAAAGATTCTTGACTTGGCGAAGAACCTTATTTCACTTAGTGGTTTGGAGCCTGATGTGGATATTAAGATTGAATTTACAGGGCTTAGACCTGGGGAAAAACTTTATGAAGAGATACTTATGGATGAGGAAGGCTTGAGAGAAACAGTGAAAAGCCAGATTTATATTGGGCAACCTATCGAAGTTGATGAAGAAGATTTCTTTGATAAGTTGAGATATTTGAATGAAGTTGCAGAGAAAAACGATGAAGAAGAAGTTAGATATGTAGTAAAGGGGATAGTACCTACTTATATAATAAAGGAAGAAAGAGGAGTGGATAAGGTTGCAATCACAGGGTAAAACTAAACCATTTTACCCTAAGATTAAGCGATTTTTAGATTTTGTAATTTCTATAACAGGAATTGTAATTTTATCACCATTATTTCTTGTAATTATCTTATTAATTAAATTGGATTCAAGGGGACCTGTTTTATTTAAACAGAGAAGAATCGGAGTTAATAAGAAAGAATTTAACATTTTAAAATTTAGAACCATGAGAATTGATACACCAAAAGATACACCTACTCATTTATTAGATAATCCAGAAGCTTATATCACAAAAATTGGGGAATTTTTGAGGAAAACAAGCTTAGATGAATTACCACAGATTATCAATATTATAAAAGGGGAAATGAGTATAATTGGTCCTAGACCAGCTCTTTGGAATCAATTTGATTTAATAGAAGAAAGAGACAAATACAGAGCAAATGATGTAGTGCCAGGTCTTACAGGATGGGCTCAAATCAACGGTAGAGATGAGTTGCCAATATATATGAAAGCTATGTATGATGGGGAATACGTAGAGAAGATGGATTTGTTATTTGATATTAAATGTTTCTTTTTGACTATATTTAAAGTGTTAAAAAAAGATGGGGTTGTTGAAGGAAAATTGGAAAAGTAAAAATACGTTTACTTAGGAGTTTTTAATATGGGGAAAAAACTGTTAATATTAGCAAATCATTTTGCTACTATTTATAAATTTAGAAAAGAATTAGTTTCTAAACTTGTAGAAGAGGGATATGAGGTTGTTATATCTCTTCCCTTTTCACAAGACATAGAAAAAATCAAGGGCCTGGGGGTTAAGGTAATTGATACAAATGTTGATAGGAAAAGTGTTAATCCAATAAAGGATTTAATATTACTTAAAAATTATACGAAAATAATTAAAGAGGAAAAACCAGACTTGGTTTTAGCATATACAATAAAATGCAATATATATGGAGGTATTGCATGTAGATTATATGACGTTCCATTTATGGCAAATGTGACAGGGCTGGGAAGTGCTTATTATAGGGGTGGACTTATAAAAAATATAGTAAGTAATTTGTATAAAATAGGTCTAAAAAATGCAAAAGGAGTCTTCTTTGAAAATATTGCTAATGCTCAAGTGCTTATAGATGACAACACTATAGGTGAAGATCAGGCAATAGTACTAAAAGGAGCAGGAGTAAATCTTAATCAGTTTCAATACTGTGAAATGCCTTCAGATGATGTGGTGAAATTCTTATTTGTTGGTAGAATAATGACTGAAAAAGGGGTAAATGAGCTATTTGAAGCAATAAGAAGGATAAAAAAAGAATACTCTAACGTGGAGTTCTCTTTTATAGGATGGTTTGAAGAAGATTATAAAATTTTGATAGAAGATTTAGAAAATGAAGGGCTTATCAAATATTATGGATATCAAGAAGATGTAAGACCTTTTATTAGAGATAGCCACTGTGTAGTTCTTCCATCATATCATGAAGGAATGGCAAATGTGCTTTTGGAAGGCGCTGCAATGGGGAGAGTGCTGATTACTAGTGATATAAATGGTTGTAAGGAAGCTGTGGTGGAAGGTGTTAATGGTTGGACTTGTAAAGTGAAGGATAGTGAAGAGCTTTATGAGAAGATAAGGATGTTTGTTGATATGGATTTTGATAAGAAAGTGGACATGGGTAGAGAAGGTAGAAAACATATGGAGGAGATTTTTGATAAGGATAAGGTAGTTGAGGAAACTGTGGAGGAAATGGGAAGATGGGTGAACCAATTAGAGTTTTGCATGTAGTAACATATATGGGTCGTGGTGGATTAGAAACCATGATTATGAATTACTATAGAAATATTGATAGAAGTAAGGTTCAGTTTGATTTTCTGACTCATAGGGATGAGAGATGGGATTATGATGATGAGATAGAGGAACTTGGTGGGAAGATTTATCATTTACCTAGATTGAATCCTTTTAGTCCTAAGTACTTGAAGGCTTTGGATAATTTTTTTAAGAAGCATAAAGAGTATAATATAGTTCACTGTCATCAAGATTGTTTGAGTGGGATAGTACTTAAATCTGCTAAGAAAAATGGTGTGAATTTTACTATTGCCCATAGCCATAGCTCTAATCAAAATAAAAATTTAAAATATGTTATCAAATTAATAGCAAAAAAATTTATACCAAAGTACGCAGATTATATGTTTGCATGTGGTAAAGAAGCTGGTGAATGGATGTTTAATACATCAGATTTTATTATTTTAAATAATGCTATTGATACTAAAAGATATATATATAATGAAGAAAAATCATTGAAGATGAAAGAAAAGCTAGATATTACAGGTAAATTTGTAATAGGTCATGTGGGAAGGTTTAGACAAGAAAAGAACCATAGCTTTATTATAGATATTTTTAAAGAAGTTTGTGAAAAAGAATCTAATAGTGCTTTATTACTAGTAGGTGATGGACCTTTGGAAGAAGATATAAAGAGGAAGGTTGATGACTTAGGGCTACTAGATAAGGTGAAGTTTTTAGGTGCAAGAAATGATGTAAATGATTTGATGCAATGTATGGATATATTTATATTACCTTCATTGTATGAAGGAATTCCGTTAACCATGATAGAGTCTCAAGCATCTGGACTAGATTGTATAATATCAGATAAGGTTCCAAAGGAATGTATAGTAACTAAGAATGTAAAAAGTATCAGCTTAGAAGAAACTTCAAAGTATTGGGCTAATGAAATTATAAAAAATAAAGATAAGATAAGAAAAAACTTATACAATGAAATTCAAAATTCTAAGTTTGATATAAAATCAAATGCTATATGGCTACAGGAGTTTTATTTAAGAATATGGCAAAGGGGGATTAAGCTTGGCAACACTTACAGTGTTTACACCAACATACAATAGAGCTTATATTTTAAGTCAATGTTATGAAAGCTTAGTAAGACAGACTTGTAAAGATTTTGTATGGTTGATTATAGATGATGGGTCTAATGATGATACTAAAGAATTAGTAAAACAATGGATAAAAAATGATGATGGTTTTAAAATTAGATATCATTATAAAGAAAATGGTGGAATGCATACAGGTCATAATGCTGCTTATGAGTTAATTGATACAGAGTTAAATGTATGTATTGATTCTGATGATTTTATGCCAGATAATGCTGTAGAGCTAATTACAGAATTTTGGAAGAAAAATGGTAGTGATAAATACAGTGGAATAATTGCCTTAGATATATACAAAAATGGTGAAGTAATAGGATGTAAGTTACCAGATAAAAAGTCTACTACATTAAGTGGATTTTATGATAATGGTGGTAAGGGAGATAAGAAGCTGATTTATAGGACAGATGTTATAAATAGTTATCCAAAGTATCCTGAGTTTGAAGGAGAAAGGTTTGTTCCATTAGATTATAAGTATTTGTTGGCTGATCAAGATTATGAATTGCTTATACTAAATGAAGCTGTGTGTGTTGTTGAATATATGGAAGATGGTTCTAGTATGAATATGTTTAGACAGTATTATAAAAATCCAAGGGGATTTTCATTTATGAGGAAGGTACATATGGAGTATGATAAAAAATTAATTAATAAATTTAAGTCGTGTATCCATTATGTATCTGGAAGTTTAATTATGAAAAATAAAAAATTTCTAATTGAATCTCCTAAGAAGTTTATGACGCTATTAGCATATCCTTTTGGTGTAATTTTATATTTAATTGTTATAAGAAAAAATAGACAAGGAGCAGCATAATGGCAGTATATATTTTTATGCTTGGCTGGGTAGTTATATGGGGAATAATGTCACAGATTACTGCAAGACAAGTATGTGTAGGAAATGAGGTTTATGAAAAAAGAGTAAATTTATTTATGGCTTTTATAGTTTTTTCAATAATTATATTTTTTGCAGGTATGAGAAGCCATGTGGCTGATACAACTGCATATATTAAAATGTTTAATGATTATCCATTATTTTCAGAAGCTCATGATGTTATATTTGATAGTAGTGCTAGGGAACCAGGGTTTAGATTATTTTCAATATTAATAAAGACATATATATCAGATAATTATACTATTTGGCTTTGGATAATTGCAGTAATAAGTGGGATATGTGTAATGATACCAATTTATAAATATTCATGTAACTTTGGTGTCAGTGCATTTTTATTTACGGCATCATGTCAGTTTACATGGATGTTTAATGGTATGAGGCAATTTATGGTTGCATCTATCATGTTTGCTTGTACTGGATTGATTCTTAGAAATAAAACCATATTATATATAATTATTGTATGTATATTATCCACCATCCATATATCTGCATTAATTTTAATACCAATGTACTTTATAGCTAAAGGAGAACCATGGAACAAAAGAACGATGATGTTTATTGGGGTTATTATACTGGCAATGGTATTTGCAGATAAGTTTACCAATCTACTTACAGATATGGTTGAAACTACTGATTATGCAACATCAATTGAGGAATTTAAAGATACTGATGATGGAACAAGTGTAATTAGAATATTGGTGGAATCAGTACCTGTAATTATAGCATTTATATATAGAGATAAGATAAAAGACAAATTGACACCAGTTATTAAGTTGAGTATAAATATGTCATTGATAGCAAGTGGGCTTTATGTAATATCTAAAATAGCTAAAAGTGGTGTGTTATTGGGAAGATTACCTATTTATTTTTCTTTGTATAACTTGATACTTTTACCATGGCTCTTGCAGAATATATTTGACGAAAGAGAAAAGGATTTAATGTATTATATAATGATACTTTGTTATTTTGGGTTTTTCTATTATCAAATGTGTGTTGGTTTCCAGATGTAGGGCCTATATCTTCAAAATTTATAGCAGGTGCATTTGCATTATCTATAAATTCCAGTGCTTATGTGGCTGAAATATTAAGATCTGGAATACAGTCTGTTGATAAAGGTCAAATGG
>NZ_JANKBY010000399.1:0-2836 GCF_024621905.1 Terrisporobacter muris | reverse complement strand
CTAATTTTTTTATATAACTCTGCAATTTTGTTTTCATCTTCTTCACTACTTATATTCAAATAATTTAATAATTTTGTTTTAAAAAGATAAATAACATTTTCTGGTTTATTACTAAGTATGATTTTATTAAATTCATCAGTTATTCTCTCTAAGCTAATATTTTTTATTATTTGTGCATTATCGTAAATAGCTAAAAGAGTATTATCCTCTATTTTAAAATTTAATTTACTAGAAAACCTAATAGCTCTAATCATTCTAAGTCCATCTTCATTAAATCTATTATAAGGATTCCCCACTGTTTTAATAATTTTATTTTCAATGTCAATATTACCTCCAAATAAATCTATTAATCCTTCTTTTTCATTATAAGCCATAGCATTTATAGTAAAATCGCGTCTTTTTAAATCTTCCTCTAATTTACTCGTAAAATCAACATTTTCTGGTCTTCTATGATCTTTATATTCACCTTCAATTCTATATGTAGTTATTTCATAAATATCATCATCTATCACTACACTTACCGTTCCATGCTCTATTCCTATGTCTATACATTTAAAGTCTCTAAATATCTCTTTAATGACCTTTGGAGTAGCACTTGTTGTTATGTCATAGTCATTAGGCTCAAAACCTAATATGGCGTCTCTAACACATCCTCCTACTATATATGCTTCATAATTATTTTCATATATTTTATCTATTATATATTTTACTTTTGGAGGTAAATCCATTTTCATATTTGCATCTCCTTCATATGTTGATAGTCAAAAAATTAAGCCCCCTAAATAATTAGAAGGCTTACTGTAATCAATTTAAAATTATTTAACCATGCTGTGTTCTAATCTTAATTTATCTGCAATCATTGCTATAAATTCAGAGTTTGTTGGTTTTCCTTTAGTATTGTGTACTGTATAACCAAATAATTGATTTATTGTATCAACCTTTCCCCTACTCCATGCAACTTCTATTGCATGTCTTATTGCTCTTTCAACCCTACTTGGAGTAGTGTTATATTTTTTTGCAATGCTTGGATATAACTCTTTAGTAACTGCTCCTAAAAGTTCTACATTATCAATAACCATCTTAATAGCTTCTCTTAAATATAAATATCCTTTTATGTGAGCTGGAACACCTATTTCATGGATTATATTTGTTATTTCAGTTTCTATATTTCCTGTATTTTTAACATAATCACTTCTTGTCATTTGTACTTCTTGATTTTGTCTTATTTTTGGCTCTCCACCAACTACTTTATTAGTTACCAATTCTCTAATTCTATTGATGAATATTACAAAATCAAAAGGTTTAACAATATAATAATCTGCTCCCAAATTTATAGCTGTTTGAGTTATTTTATCTTGCCCAACTGCAGATAAAACTATTATTTTTGGTTGTTTTGGAAGATTCATAGAATTTAATTTTTCTATTACTCCTAAGCCATCTAAGTGTGGCATTATTACATCTAGTACTAATAAATCTGGTTGAGTTTTTTGTACTAACTCAAGAGCCTCAATACCATCTTTAGCTATTCCTAATATTTCTATATCTTCTTCATTAGATAAATATTCTTTTAATAGCTGGCAAAAATCTTTATTATCATCAGCTAATACTATCTTAATCTTTTCGTTCACTAAAATTCCCCCCAATATAAGTTTATCTTATTTTAATTTTTTTAATATGCTTACTCTTTTAGGTTTATTCGACACTGTAAAATTATATTCCTTCTAACAAGTTAAATTATTTTATTATCATTTTACAATTTTAACATTTCATCAATGAAAATACCATATCCTTTTTTAGGATTATGTTTAAATACATAAGTTAAACTGCCAATAAGTTTGTTATTTTGTATAATAGGCGCACCACTCATACCTTTTACAATTCCACCTGTATAGTCAATTAATTTATTATCAACTACTTTTATTAACATATTATTTTCTTCTTTTAGTATTTTTTCTATTTTTATTTCATATGATTCAACATTTCCTTCTTTTGATTGAAAAAGTATATATGCACTTCCAGTTTTTACATCATTCTTTTTCCCAATTTCTATAAGTGGAAGGTTAAAATTGTAATTATAATTATAAAAATTGCCCTTTATACCATTATTCGAATTAATAGAAAACTTTCCAACAGAATTATTATAGTCTATTATAGCCTTAATTTGTCCAACATTTTTTTCATTATTTTTATAAATGTCTATATTTGAAGCATTGTAAATATTTCCCTCTTTAATACTTAGTAATTTATCTGTATCCATATCACAAATACCATGACCTATGGCATAAAATTCATTTGTAATAGGATTATAACATGTTAATGTACCTATACCAGATATTTTGTCTCTTACCCAAAGACCTAGCTTATATCTATCATCTTCCTCTTTAGTTTTAATTTTGCATTTTTTAACTTCATCCTTTCTTTCAAATACAATTTCTACCTCATCTGAACAAAGTTTATTTAAAATATTTGTAATATCTTTACTATTATTAATTTTTTCTCCTTCTATAGATATGATATTATCTCCTATTTTTAGACCTCCAATATACTCTATATCATCTTCTTCAAATCCTATAACCAAGGCTCCGTCTGTATCAGCCTTAATTCCCACAATATTTCCAAGGGGATACACATATTTCTTACTTGATATATTTTCACCTTGAAAGGTTTCCAAAATATCTTTATCTTTTTGTTTTATTAGTATATTACAAAAAATCAGCAAAGCAAAAGCAAAAAAAATACTTATGATAAATCTATTATTTTTTTTCATACTTAATCCCATATCCTTCTAATAATAATTTCTATATTATAATTCCATTAAATAGTTAAAATATACAAA
>NZ_JANKBY010000398.1:0-2839 GCF_024621905.1 Terrisporobacter muris | reverse complement strand
ATTTTAAAGATTTCATTACTTTGTCAATTTCTTTACTTGCTTTATCTATAGAAGCTAATCTTTCTTCTTCTGTAGTTCCAGTCCCATCAACTAATATTTCCTTTGTTTTCTTTATACCTATAAACTTTGATATATATTTTATGTAACTAACTCCACGATTTAGAATCAGTTTTGTATATGGAAGTATTTTACCACCACTTGATTGAATATATACTAAACTTCTATCAAAGTCATTTAGTTTTCCTTTTGGTTTTTTATTTTCAAATTTTATCGTCTTTTTGTCTTGAATTACACAGTCAAAATATTCTTTAAGTTGTGGTGGAAAGGATGAATTCCACATTGGTGCTGAAATAACATATACTCTAGCGTTAATAAACTGCTCGCACAAATCATTTATTCTTTGTATTTCTTTTTGATCATGGTCGTCTAATTGTTTTAGAGCTTCTTTTTCAACTAAAGCACTACGACCTGCAAAATATTCATATTCCATTCTTGGTATATGATCTTTGTATAAATCCACTTCCTCCACATCAAAATCAGGATTTTTTTCAATGAACTTCTGTATAAAAAGTCTAGCTACAGTTTTACTTGATGATAGCTTTTCTGGTTTTGAATTACAGCTAATATATAATAATGTTTTTTTCATGTTTCACCTCAAATAAATAATTGATAATATTATATTATTTGTAAAAAATTTGAATTTATTCCTTTTATATAATAAAAAGAAGTACACATTTTTGTGTACCCCTTTGAAATCTATTTTTTCTTCCACTTAGCACTTCTACCTTTTGCCACAACTTCTATTTTACCGCTTTTTCTCAAGTTATTAAAAACTCGGTTAATAGTTGGCTCTGGAATATCAGGACACTGATTTCTCACATCGTCCTTTGTAAAATATCCCAAAGTGGAGTTAATAATCTTTTCTATTCTTCTAGTTTTAGTTTCTTTTTTATTTCCTGTTAAATTCATCTCTTCAGTTAAATCTTCATACGCTATTAGTATAAACTCTAAGAAATAGTCTAGCCATTTATTCATATTATAAGAATCTCTTTCAAAATCTCCTTGTTTAGTAAATAAGGTTTTGAAATATATGTAGTTTTCATCATAATATAATTTTCCCAAGCTAGTAAATCTACCTATCTCATATCCGCTTTTGTTTAAAAGTAATAAAGTTAAAATTTTTGCCATGGCTAAGTTATCTTCCTTAAATGGTGATATTAAGATAAAGTCCATTACAAAAGAAGCAATTATTATAAGATCTTGAACTTTATCTTCTTTCAAAAGCTCATAATATTTTTTACATAAGTTTTCCACTTTATTTTCTATATTTTTTTCTACATTAAATTCATTATCTAAGTCCTTATTAAATTCATCAAATTTTTCATATTCTAAATTCAAATAACCTAGTGCTTCATTTCTATACCTTCCACCTCTTACAAGTGAATATCTATGCAAATATCCATGAAGTTCTAGTATGGTTTGAGAGCATATTTGAATATCTTCATAAGCACTATTTACCGTTTTTACTACATCTCTAAACTCTACAACGCCAATATCCTCCCTAGAATGTGGTGTAATTTCATTATTGATTAACTTAATAAGGTTTTCCTTTCCCCCATTAAAGCTATCAATATAAGTATCATAAACAAATTTAGTAATAGCATCATCAGTCATATCTATTATCACACTCTTAGGTTGTTTTTTATAGATGATTTGCTCTCCTTTATATTCATTTATCTTGCATAACTTTTTTACAATGTTCATATCAACTGATATATTAGTCAATTTTGTCCCCATAGTGTATTCCATAATATTCACTCCAAACCCCATTAATATACATTATTTAAAAAATAATCGTCGTAATACTTAGATTCTACCATAATTTGTTACCATTCACAATTATTTATGTACTATTTCTTGCCAATTTACAGAATATTTTTATTATTCACTTGTGTTTTATAAATTTACAACTTTATTTATTTTGTATTATAACAGAAAAACCTTACTTAAATATTGTTTAAGTAAGGTTTTTCATTATTAAATTAAGTTGTTATTGTAAACGCCTAATAAATCTACATCTTTTACTTTCTTTTTTATTTTTTCTTTATCTATTGTATAAAAACCGAGTTGTTTCATTCTATTTAAATAAATACTTCCTGCAAAAGTGAACCTCTTCTTAGATCCACCTTCTTTATGCATCTCTTCATTGGAGTAAGATATGAAGTCTCCTATTACTAAACTGCTTGGCAATTGCAAATAATCCATATTAGCCAAATATCTTACTGCATTATGTCCAGCTAAAGATCCCGTACAAATTGCTTCCGTATGCCCAACATAAAATCCTGATTTTTCTCCTCCAACAAATAAGTTTTTCATATTTTCCGCTCTCATATAATTATCCCTTGGAGATACTGCCATATATCTGATTGAGTTTCCCTTTCCTCCACTATATGGATCTACTATACAAGCAGTTTCAAAACCAGATACACTTCTTAATTTTTCCAGATTGAAGAAAGGTGACATTAATTTTGCATGTGCTGTGTTAATAGTATTGCGACACTTAAACCAATACGCTTTAAATTATATGGAGATAAGAACTATCGTTTATATAATTATAGCAAAGATGATACTCTTTCAGAAATGATAAAAAAATATAGATTAAATAATAATTTATCTTATAAAGAACTTGGTGAACTTGTAAACTGTTCCCAAGGCCATTTATGGATGATTGAACATAAAGATAGAGACTATCCTCAATCAAAGGTATTAATCAAAAAAATATTAAAATTAGTAAGAAAAGATTTTATACTATGCATAGTAGTAGGAAATATAATTAAGT
>NZ_JANKBY010000397.1:0-2840 GCF_024621905.1 Terrisporobacter muris | reverse complement strand
CTGTTATCTATTTCTTCATTAATATATTCTTCAATTTCTATTTTATTTTTCATATGTTTAATCATCTTATTGTCAATAATATCATTTATTAAGTCTCTTATTACTTCTTTTCTACAAGAAGTTAAATGATTATTCACAACATAAGGAAGACTTAAGTATGTGGTATTTATTATATCACAATGATGTAAATCCTTTTTTAGTCTGTATAAATTTTCTTTTCTTCCCATATCAAATATAAGAAAACACCCATAGTCATATTTACTTCTAAGTATTCTTCCCATAGCTTGTTTTAACTTAATTATCATTTGAGGCTGATTAACATCATAATATTTTTTATTCATATAAATTTCTATATTTTTTTCATGAAGAAGTTCTTTTAAAACCTCATAGGTTTTCTCTTGTCTATCTTTTGAGTTAAATAAAGCTAACATATGTCCACTAGTACAAGGAGATAACTCTCCTATTACTCTACTCATATCTTCTATAAATTCTTTGTTTTTGTAAGAAGATATATCATCTAAAGTGATAATCTTTATTCTTTTTTTATAATCAAATAAAGGTTCAATTATTTTTTCTTTATGAATAAACCTATCTATACCTAAAGTATTAACAAAATATCTCATATTATTATTCACTGTCAAAGTGGCCGATAAAAATATCCCCGAATTTAAAGATGATAATATTTTTTCTTCAAATAAATCAGCTATATTTAAAGGAACAACTTGGAATAAAAAGTTATCAAAATCCTTGTGTAGCGTAACAATTCTAGCATACAAATCAGCTTCATTATATTCTAAAAATACTTCTATTGTATTTTTTAAAGATTCTAAATCTTTTACTTTACTCTCTCCTTGCTTATAAGTATCATTTTCCTTGTCTAAGTTGTCATCATCCATTTGTCTATCTAAAACATATAGTATAGATTTTAAATTAGAGAGAATTTTATCTAAAGAAGTTTTTATACAATCACCATATTTTTTATAACTTACATCTATAATCCTTTTATCTTTATATAAAGATCCTGCTTTTTCATCACTTTGAAGATTAATCTCCCAGCTTAAATTGTAATTTGAAAATTTTAAGTAATTATTTATTTTTCCATATTCTAAAATATATTCTGCCTCTTCAATTATAAGATTAATTTCCCTACTTATTTTAGACTTATTGTTAGCTTCCATTTTTATATAATTATAAAATCTATCAAAAGGTTTAACAGACTTTTTTTTTCTAGATGTATAAGCGAAAGGACTACTATGAATTAACTCAAAAGGATAAATTTCTTGTAAAAAATATTTTAAACTTCTATATTCTATTTCAGAAGAAAAAAACTCGTATCCCTTCTCTACCAAGTTATGAGCTTCATCTACTATTAAATTTTCTATAGGTTTTTCATCTTTGTAAGGCCATCTTGCAAGAAGAGAATGATTTACTACTGTTATGTCTTCTTCTTTCAGCTCCTCTACTCTTTTTTTATATAAACATTCTTTGTAACATTTCTTAGGTTTACAAAGGTTCGGATCACAAGAAACATGTCTTAAGTGAGTTATTATATCTGTGAAATTATTTAAAATCCAATAATTAATTTCTTCTATATCTCCATATATTCCTTCATTAACAAGTCTTTCTAATATAATTAGAGATAATATTTCACCAGAGGTGCATTTATTATTTTCATATTCATTTATATATTTTTCTAATTTTTCCACACAAATATAATTGCTCTTACCCTTTATATACCCAAAGGAAACTTTTTCTTCTAATCCTAATGATTTTAGTACATTAGGAATATCTTTCTTTATAAGTTGAGTTTGTAATTCTTTTGTATCAGTCGAAATAATTATTCTTTTATGATTTAAATAACTTTCCATTATACTTGGTAGTAGATATCCAACACTTTTTCCTATTCCTGTTGGCGCTTCAATACAAGCAATATTTTCTGCCCTAGTGTTCATAGTTTCTCTTATAGTTTTACTTAAGTCAAATTGTCCAGGTCTAAATTCATAATTAAAACCTTTCTTACTTTGCCAAATTTCACTCTTCTTCAATAAATATTCGTAAGAGAATCTATTATCTATAAGAGTGTTTTTTAGATCCTTTTTATTTTCATTAAGAGTTTCATCATCTTCATATATTACATCTATGTTTTCTAAATTATAATTTCCTTCATCAATAATTTCACTCCAAGCCCATTTATTTAATCCAAACCTATTTAGAGTTGAATTTATCTTAAAAGTTAAATTTTCCAGAGTCATAGCTTTACTTTCTTCATATTTTAATCTTAAAAGTAAAGCATTAACAACTTTTATAGTATCTATCACATCCTCTAATGCCCTATGTTTTTCATTAGATAAATCTTTAGTTAAAGTATTTTTTAAATACTCTAGATTATATTCTTTATGATATGGCTCTAATATAACAGCAAGTTCCATAGAGTCTAAAATTTCATTTTTTATTTCAGGTGTATAATATTCTAAAAACTTTTTCTCAAATCCACCATTATGGCAAATTATTTTTTTATCACCTAAAAATTCTTTTAATTTTATTTTTATATCTGATAATTGAGGAGCATTTTTTAAATCCTCTTTATTTAAATCAGTACAAAGCGAAAAAATTTCAAGAGGTACTTCTTTTTTATTTTTTACTAAAGTATGAAAAGAAGTTATTTTATTATTTTCAATTTTAATAGCACCTATTTCTAGTATTTCAGCTGTAAAAGGATTTAGTCCACTAGTTTCTAAATCAAGAAAAACTATATCTTGTACTATACTTTTAATTTCATTTATATTCATGACTCATCCTTTCATAGTTTATTAAAGAATTTTTTTACTTAACCTTATAGA
>NZ_JANKBY010000396.1:0-2848 GCF_024621905.1 Terrisporobacter muris | reverse complement strand
TTCCATTTTATTTCTGGTGAGTAGTGTACTCTTGTACTCATAATAAAATAACCTCCTTTAAAATCATACATATAGTATGTTTCAAAAGAGGTTGTTTTATTTATTCCCGTGTAAAGGGTTCACTTCAAAATTCTAAGGGGTATTTTTATTATTTACATTTTATATTGATAATACTTTATAGAGATATAACTTTACTCATTAATGAGTTACTTCTTTTTATAAATGAATCTAATTCATCTGCATTTAATTCTTTATTAGCAAGTAGAGCTAAATCTACTATTTGATTACAAATCACATCTATTTCTTCTTTTTTATCTTCATTGTCTTTTAGTGACACTAATTTTTTTACTAATGGGTTACTCTTATTTATAACTAAAGTTTTTTCTTCTTTTAAATCCATACCAAAGTTCATTCCAGCAAATCTAGATTGCATTTCCATCATTCTTCTAGATTCTTCTGATACTAAAATCATAGCTGGTGTTTCTTCATTTTTAAGACTTTCCACTGAATATTTTTCTACTCTTTCATTTATAACACACTTGAATAATGAAGTTATTTTTTCATCTTCTTCTTTATTTTCTTCACTATCTTTGTCTTTTAGTACGTCTGATAAATCTGAGTCTATTCTATTAAACTTAGTTCCCATTTCTTTATATTCTATAAACGAAATAAAGTTGTTGTCTATTGTGCTATCTAATACAACTGCATTTAATCCATAATCTTTAAATAGTTTAACATATTGAGATTGTTGATCCACATTGTTTACATAGAATACTTTGTTTTCATGTTTTTCTTTTGCTGCCTCTAAGTAATCTGTTAATGTAATATATTTACCATCTATATCTTTATATAATATATAATCTTTTACTTTGTCATAGAAACCTTCATCTTTTAAACAACCAAATTTGATGAATATTTGTATGTCATCCCAGAATTTTTCATACTCTTCTCTACTATTTTTACATAAAGATTTAAGTTTATCTGCAACCTTTTTAACTATATGTTTAGATATTTTACTTACATCTCTGTCATTTTGTAAGAAACTTCTAGACACATTTAATGGTAAGTCTGGACAGTCTATTACACCTTTTAGTAATAATAAGAATTCTGGTATAACTTCTTTTATATTATCTGCTACGAATACTTGATTATTATAAAGTTTTACCTTACCTTCTACTAGTTCAAACTCATTATTTAATTTAGGGAAGTAAAGAATTCCTTTTAAGTTAAACGGATAATCCACATTTAAATGAATCCAGAATAATGGTTCATCAAATACATTAAATACTTTTCTATAGAATTCTTTATATTCTTCATCTGTACAATCTTTAGGTGATTTTAACCATAATGGATTAGTATCATTTAATGGTGTTGGTTCAATTTTTTCTTCATCTTCTTTAACTTCTGCATCTTCATCTTCCACATATATTTCAACAGGTAAGAAAGAGCAGTATTTGTTTATTATACTTCTTACTTCATATTCATTTAAAAATTCTTCACTATCTTCAGCTAAGAATAATGTTATTGTAGTTCCTCTTGTAGCTCTTGTTCCTGATGGACTTATTTCAAATTCAGTTCCACCTTCTGATATCCATCTTACAGGGTCTGCTCCCTCTTGGAAAGATAATGTATCTATTTCAACCTTTGTAGATACCATAAACGCTGAATAGAATCCTAAACCAAAATGACCTATAATATCCGTTTCTTCCATTCTATCTTTGTATTTATTAAAGAAGTCCTCCGCACCAGAAAAAGCAACTTGATTTATGTATTTATCTACTTCTTCTGCTGTCATACCTATACCGTTATCACTGAATTTTATAGTTTTATTTTTCTTGCTTACTGATACTGTAATTTTATATTCTTCATCTTGTGAAGGCTTAACTTCGCCAAGAGAAACAAGTCTTTTATATTTACTTACTGCATCACAGCCATTACTTATTAATTCTCTTATAAAAATGTCTTTGTCTGAGTATAACCATTTCTTAATTATTGGAAAAATATTTTCTGTATCAATTGAAATACTACCTTTTGTTACTTCCATATTTACCTCCTTAAACTTGCACATTTATAAAATTTGTTTTATTCTAAATCACAAAATGCAAGGTGGGGGAATAAATAACCTTGCATTTTAAGGGCTTTAATTTAATTTTAATATTTACTATTTATTCCCATTTTAATTATAGAACTATCTTGTTAGCACTGTCAAGCATTGAGTGCTAAAAAATCTAAATTTTTAATCAATAGTAATATATTTTGTATCTTCTTTTCCAGTAACCTCTTTAGGGAATGTTAATTGTAATATTCCATTGTTAAAGCTTGCTTTTATATCTTCTTCTCTTACACTATCTCCTACATAAAAGCTTCTTGAGCATTTGCCACAATATCTTTCTTTTCTTATATAGTTACCTTTTTTATCTTTTTCTTCATTAGATGTATTTTTTTGAGCTGTTATTGTTAAATATCCATCTTTAAGTTGAGCTTTTACATCCTCTTTTTCATACCCTGGCAAATCCATGTCTAAGATATAATTATTATCTTTTTCTTGTATATCTGTTTTCATAAGTTTTGTAGTGTTGCTGTTTGTAAAAAATGGATCTCTGAACATATCATCAAACATATTGTCAAACAAACTAAATCCTAAACTATTGTTATTCATTGGTACTAATTTCATAATTAATTCCTCCTTACAATTGTCTTCATACTTTAATTAAGTACAAAGATAATATTTAATTTTATTTTTTATGTATTCTGATTTGTTCTTTATTTGTTTTCTTACTTATTATTATAGTCTTTTTGTTAGCACTGTCAAGTGATGAGTGCTAATTTTTTTTATTTTTTCTCTTAA